>DATHAW010000273.1:0-12542 GCA_035296465.1 Spirosoma sp. | reverse complement strand
AAACAGGCTTCGTTCCCAACACCGATTATACTAAAACGAATGTAGGCTTGCGAATGGGCGCTTTCCTGACCGACCAACTGAGTGTGGATGTTTCGGCCAATTACTCAAAAAGCGGCTCGGGCAACCTTCCCGTATTGGGTGCCGGCGGCCAGGGCATCATCAACAGCATGATCTGGGGCATGGGTAATTTTGATTTTGACGACTATCGCAACTACTGGCGTCCTGGTCAGGAAGGCATTCAGCAAGATTACTTTCTCTCCTGGGCCAATAACCCTTACCTGATTGCCTACGAAAACCTGAACAGCTTTAACCGCAACCGCGTGTTTGGCAATGTGAAAGCTACCTACGTAATCAACAACCACTTCTCCTTCTTCGCCCGCATTGGTACGGATTTCTATGATGACCGCCGCCGCTCCCGGCGACCAACCGGCCAGGTAGGTTTTGCCAACGGGATGTACCGGGAGCAGACAGTGCGGTTTCAGGAAACCAACGCCGATTTTCTACTCACTTACACGGGCAACATTGCAGAGAACTTCGGAGTAAAAGTGGATGTGGGTGCCAACCGTATGGATCAGACTTCGCTGAACAACGTTGCCCAGACCAATCAGTTAGGTATCCGGGGGGTGTATAACCTGAGTAATGCTGCTGATCGCCCGGTGCTGCGGCAGATCGATGCCGGGAAACGAATCAACAGCTTATACGGCTCGGCCCGTTTCGACTACATGAATAAAATCTTCCTTGATGTGACCGGCCGCAACGACTGGTCGTCAACTCTGCCACTTGACAACAATTCGTTTTTCTACCCGTCGGTGGGGGTCAGTGCCATCCTTTCGGAACTATTTATCCTGCCCAGTGCCATCTCTTTCGTGCAGGTGCGGTCGAGTTGGGCGGCTACGGGCAATGATACTGATCCTTCCCTGACACAACGGGTATTCAGCTTCGGTACATTGCCCAGCTCGGTTACCAATACACTGCTGCTGACCAATCCCGGTCTGAGACCTGAACGCACCTCCGCCTTTGAAGTAGGCACCGAATTGCGTTTTTTCAACAATCGCCTTGGTCTGGAAGTTAATTACTACGATAACCTCACCACTGATCAGATTCTGCAATTACCCATTAGCCAGGCTTCCGGGGCCAATAGTAGCCTGATCAACGCCGGTAAAATCCGCAATGCGGGTGCAGAGATCCTGCTGAAAGCCCAGCCTGTGGTATATCGCGGTTTCACCTGGGACGTAACCCTGAACTGGGCGCGTAACCGGGGCAGAGTGGAAGAACTGGCACCCGGCATCAATAGCTACGTGATCGGGCAAGGTCCTTCAGGCGGTACAGTAGAGGCCCGCGTAGGCGGTTTGATGGGCGATATTTACGGACGGGGCTTCGCCCGTTCGCCGGAAGGCGACATCATTTATGACCGGGTAACCGTCAATGGTCAGCAGATCGTACGTCCGCGGGTAAGCCCGACGATCAAGAAAGTGGGCAATTACAATCCTGACTGGACAGCCGGCCTGATCAATAGTTTCGGTTACAAAAACTTCAACCTACGGGTCTTTTTCGACTACCGTTACGGAGGCTCACTCTACACACAGACTGGCGCATTGCTATACCGGTCGGGCATTATCACCGAAACATTGCCCGGCCGCGAAGCACCCCTGACACCAGTTGGTGTATTGCAGAACACGGACGGCTCTTTCACGCCCAACACAATTACCACCACCGGCCAAGACTACTACCGTTCTTACTACGCTGCCGAAAACGTGGAAGCCAACACGTATGATGCCACGTTTCTGAAACTCCGAGAAGCGTCGCTGAGCGTCAACCTGAAGCCTTACCTGGGTAAACTGCCGGTGGCGCGGCTGGATTTGTCGGTCTTTGGCAGAAACTTGTTTATCTTCACACGGGATCGGGCGTTGCGGCACTTCAATCCTGAGTCGTTTGCCTTCAACAACGGTATCCTGGTACCGGGTTTTGAGGCGGGGCAGTTGCCCACTACCCGCACCTATGGTTTCAATCTATCCGTCGGCTTCTAACTCCCTATTACCATGAAAAACAAATTCTATTTTACCTTTTTCCTGTTGCTGCTGGTGTTCGGCTGCACCGATGATTTTGAGCGGATCAACCAGAATACCAACGCACCGACTGAAACCAACGTTGGCTCACTGTTGCCCAGCATTATTTTCGAGCCCATCAATCCGCACATGCTTCTGGAAGCCTGGCTTACTGACCAAGTGATGCAGTACGTCGTGCGGCGCAACGATAACCAACTCGATGCCTACGATTTTGCCACGGGTCAGACCTTTTTTGGTAACGTCTGGCGCACCAATTACGCCGCCATTCGCAATGCCAACGACATGATCACCGCCGCCGAAACTCAGAAGTTGCCCGCCTACGTAGCGGCTGGCCTGATCTTCAATGCCTACCACATGGCGACCATTACCGAACTCTGGATTGAGGCACCCTATACGCGGGCCGGTCAGGGCCGGGGCGATGTGGCTCCCGCCTATGACTCGCAGGAAACCATCTATAAAGCCGTACTCAGCAACCTGGAACGGGCTAACACCCTGCTCGATAACACAACCCGGTTCACACTGGGCGGCGACGTACTCTATCGGGGCGATGTACTGAAGTGGAAGAAACTGGCCAACTCACTCCGGCTGCGCTACCTGCTGCGGTTGTCTAACCGGCCGGAGATCAATGCGGCGCAGGAAATCAAAAAAATCGTAGATGATCCGACTACCTATCCGATCATTACCAGTAACGCCGAAGCAGGCATCTACAATTTCAGCGGCGTTCTGCCGGATGCTTCCGTACTCTCCACGGTACTGCCTACTTCGCTGGGCGGCGTCAGCCCTTCGCGGCGCATGGTCAATCTGCTGCAACCGAACAATGATCCGAGAATCAATTTCTTCTTTGTGAAGCCCCGCAACAGCACCGGATTCCCGAACCATGAAGGTGTAATAAGCGGCACCACCCGCGAAGCTGCCCAGTCTACCAACGGCAACGGCGACGAGAATGCATCTTCCCTGACCCGGCGGTTTGTGGAAGACCGGGGTTTGCTCGACTACACGATCATCAGCTATTCGGAAGTGCAGTTCATTCTGGCCGAAGCCCGCCTGAAAGGCTGGATTACCACCGGAACGGCGCAGGAATACTACGAAAGGGGCATTACGGCTAACTTCGATTACTGGCGCATCAACATGCCGACCGGTTTTCTGCAAGGCCCGCTGGTGGCCTGGAACAATACGCTGGAGCGGCTCATGGACCAGAAGTGGCTTGCCTTCTACCTGAATAACACGGTAGAGGCTTGGGGCGAATACAAACGGACCGGCCTGCCCGCCCTTACACCGGGTCCGCTGGCTACCACCATCACCAACGGCCAGATTCCAACGCGGGTGTTTTATCCCACCTTAGAACAGTCCGTCAATGCTGCAAATTACACGGCTGCCACGGTCCGCATCGGAGGAGACATCATCACAGCCAAACATTGGTACCAGAATTAACTTCCCGGAGGGCTGTGGGCGTAACCTGTTTTGTTCGCCGCCCTCCTCCACTTTTTATCTATAGCTATGAAACAATACCCACAACAAACGCAGGAATCAATGGCCAAAGGCGTGGCCTACTTCCAGGACTACAAGCACAAAGGCATTCCGGTAATGTTCATTGACAGCGTGATTCCGAACCACTACCGTATGAACTACGCTATTGTAGGCGATACGGCCAGCGAAAACCCGGACTTCGAAAACCAGCGGGCCATTGCCACGCCGCACAACTTTCAGATCGGTATGGGATGGGCTCCGCCCGGCAACGGCCCCCACTGGCACACGCACGACTACGTGGAAATGTTTGTGCCTTTGAAAGGTTCGTGGCGGTTTTTCTGGTCAAACGACCCTAACCCGGCTACTCCCGAGGGCGACGGTAGTTTTTTGCTGAACGAATGGGACATCATTTCCCTGCCAGCGGGTGTGTACCGCCGCTTTGAAAACGCCGGTAACGACATCGCCTGGTTCTTTGCCGTGCTCGAATCGCATCAGGTATTCGAGGGAAAAGACCCATACTGGTCGCCTATTGTAGAAAAAGATGCCGGCGAACAAGGTTTCCGGGCAAACGAACAGGGAAAAATGATCAAACCCGAAAACTATGCGGCGGTGGAGTCCGACGTCCGGGAGCAGCTACTCAGGTCATTCCAGACACTGCAAGGGAAAAGCATTCAGGAATTTTCACCCGTTCCGAAATAGTGAAAGAAACCCTCGTGCTGATTCCGGGTACGCTGTGCAACGCGACGCTTTTCCAGCACCAGGTGGCTGGCCTGGCCGATCTGGCCGACTGCTATGTGGCGGATAGCAGCCGAGCCAACGAACTGGGGGCAGTAGCCGGGGCAATCCTGGCTGAAGTAGCGGGCGATTTTGCCCTCCTCGGGCTGTCGTACGGCGGCATTGTGGCTTTCGAAATCCTGCGGCAGGCACCCCGGCGGGTGAAGAAACTCATTCTGCTAAACACTAATTACCGACTGCCTTCCGAAACCACCCGTGTCAACCAGGAACGTTGGGTAGGGATGACTTGCCTGGGGCGGTTCGAGGAGGTCACCACCGACTTTCTGACCGATGCCATGCTGCATCCCGACCACGCCCAAGACCCGGCTATGCGGGCGGCTGTGCTGGAAATGGCCCGCGCCGTGGGACCAGACGGATTTATACGGCAGGTAAAAGCCCAACTGGGGCGTCCCGACAGCACGTCAGATTTGCCCCGTATCACTTGCCCGACCTTGTTGATTACCGGCCACGAAGACCGGATTTGTCCCGTGGCGCTACACCAGGAAATGGCCGCTCTGATTCCCGGTGCACACCTGAAAATTATAGCGGGGTGTGGGCACCTGAGCACGTTGGAACAACCCGAACAAGTTACCCAATGCATCCGAAACTGGTGGCTGGAACACCAAACGCATGAGACCAAATAAACTAAAAACAATCTGGCAATCGGGCGGCACCGTCCTTAATGGCTGGTTGCACATCCCGAGCGGTTGGTCGGCCGAATTGATGGCCCACGCAGGCTGGGACAGTTGTACTGTGGACATGCAACACGGGCTGCACAGCATGGAAAGGGCTATTCAGTTGTTACAGGCCATATCAACCACCGACACTGTGCCGCTGGCCCGCGTCAACTGGAATGAACCGGGTGCAATTATGCGCCTGCTTGACGGAGGGGCTTACGGCATCATTTGCCCGATGGTCAACACCGCCGCCGAGTGCCGGGCGTTTGTGGGGGCCTGCCGCTATCCGCCGACCGGATACCGGAGTTACGGCCCGACCAGGGCCCGGGTGTACGCCGGGGCGGGTTACGACCAACACGCCAACCGGGAATTGCTGGCGATTGCGATGGTTGAAACCCGCGAAGCCCTTGCCCACCTCGATGAAATTGCCGCCGTAGAAGGACTGGACGGAATCTTTGTTGGCTCGGGTGACCTGAGCTTGTCGCTAATGGGTTCGGTAGCGGGCGGAAGTGGCGACGAACGCATGGAAGAAGCCCTGACTACGATACTGGCGGCATGTCGTAAATACAATCTCGTACCGGGCATCTTTTCCACCTCCGTAGCCAATGCTACGGCCATGATCGAAAAAGGCTTCCGGTTTATCACCCTCAAATCCGACAGTGTCATACTGAGTGAATACGCTACCCGGCTGGTAACGGAATTGCGCACTTCCGGGCCGTTTGTGGCCAACGGTCCGTCTCCGTCCAAAGACAGTTCGTGAGCGAAGTACCAACCTGCCTGTTTACCATATCCACCCTTAAAGTCTACTTTCCTTTTCACCAGCTTTAACCAGTGCCCGCATGAACAACATTTTTTTCACCACTGATCGGCTGTCCACTGTCCACGTACAGCAATCCTTGCCTGGCTTTGCGGAAAAATACACCAACATTGTTGACTATATTCTTAAAATCACCCACGAAATCTGGGAAGAACGCGGTATCGGTGTGATCTATGACACTTACGACGAAGGTATTACGCTGCACGCAGGGGCGGCGACCATTCACGGCATTAACTCGGTGATCAGCGGCACACTCGAAACGTTGCACGCCTTTCCCGACCGGCGGCTGGTGGGCGAGTCAGTGATCTGGTCGGAGGCACCGGGCGGCAAGTTTTATACGTCACACCGGATCGGATCTACGGCTACTAACCTGGGTATGAGTGCCTTCGGACCTGCTACCGGCAAGAAGGCGTTTTTCCGTACCATTGCCGATTGCGTAGTATCGGCGAATCGGATCGAAGAAGAATGGCTGGTGCGCGACAACCTGCACCTGGTGCAGCAACTGGGATTTGACCCGGTGGGCCTGGCCAGGCAATCCAGAAAATACCGGCATGGCGTGCTGCCGAACGTACCGCTGATCGCCGAAAACCGCGTAGGCCAATACCACCCGGAACCCGGCAGTGGCAAAGGCGAAAGCTCGGCGGCCCTGGTGTATGATCTCTTTCAGACGGTCTGGAATGGCCGGTATTTTCAGCGCACCGGCGAATACTACCAACCTACAGCGGTGGTACACGGTATTTGCGACCAGACGTACCGGGGCGTAGCGGCGATTCAAAGTTTACTGATTAATCTTTTTTCTTCCGTGCCACAGGCTGCCGTACAAGTGGAACGGGTCACCAGCAATACCGGCCCTGAACAAGATACTGTGGCGGTTCGCTGGCGAATCACCGGTCTGCACCAGGGAAACGGTTTTTTCGGACTCGTATCCGGCAAGCCAGTAAACATCCTGGGCATCAGTCACTTTGAAGTGTCGGGTGGAAAGATTACCCAAGAATGGACTGTTTTTGATGCATTTGATGTACTCTGTCAGATTCATGCAGCGACAACCCCGGCTGAACAGACCCCTGCCCTGCCCGTTGTATCAGATGAGCAGGTAAAGCACCGGGACAACAAAAGGATGGTGGCCGCACTGATTGCGGATGTCAACCAGGCCATTGCCCGGAATCAAAATATGAAGACCGTCATTGATCAGTACTTTTCTCCGGAAGTAAGTTGGAACGGCTCTAAGCCCTTCGACGAACTCCGCGGTACTAACGTCCTGTACCAGCAATTCTGGAAACCTTTCGTCCGGGCCTTCCCCGACGTGGAAGACCACCCCTACATCCTGATGGGGGGCAGTTTTAAGGAAAAAGACTGGGTAAGCCTGACGGGCCACTACCTGGGCACGTTTGAGCACGAATGGCTTGGTATACCTCCTACCCAGCAGGCTACCTGGGTACGGTACGGCCTGTTTTACGAAATCAGTGCGGGCCAGATCGTACGCGCCTTTTGTATCCTCGACATGCTGGATGTGATCCGGCAAGCCGGATTCAACCTGTTTCCCAACCGGGCCCCCGAAATTACTGTGGCCGGTCCGCTAACCCACGACGGCATTCTGACGGAGTGGACCGACCGGGAAGAAAGCCGCAAGACGCTGCAACTCACCGAAGACATGATCAAAGCACTGGGCAATTTTGACGGCGTAAACCTGGCTACCATGCAGATGGAAAAATACTGGCACCCTAACATGATGTGGTACGGTCCGGCTGGTACGGGTTCCACCCGGGGGCTCAAAGGCTTTCAGGAGTATCACCAGAAACCTTTTCTGGTGGGCTTCCCTGACCGCAAGGGTGGCCACCACATGGCCCGTTTCGGCGACGGTTTCTATTCGTGTTCAACGGGCTGGCCCAGTATTTACGCCACCCACGGCGGCGACGGCTGGATGGGCCTGGAAGCCACCCACCAAAAAATCACGATGCGCGTGATGGACTGGTGGCGGCGCGAAGACAATATGCTGAAAGAGAATTGGGTATTTATTGATAAAATTGACCTGCTCCAGCAACTGGGCATCAACGTATTTGAACTCCTGAAAAACAAACCCGTACACGCATGACCTCACTCGACTGGATTATTGCTGGCGTATATTTTATAGGTACAATTATTTTTGGCGTATACCTCAACCAGAAAACGCAAAACACGAAAGCATTTTTTTCGGGCGGCAAGAATTTTGCCTGGTGGGCGGTAGCTGGTTCGGTTATTTCCACGCAGGTCAGTGCCGTTACGTTTGTGGGAGCACCGGGCTGGGCCTATACCGACGGCCTGGCCCCGATTGTCCTGAGCCTCAATATCCCAGTCGTGATGTGGTTCATCAGCGCCAACATCGTCCCGTTTTTCTACAATAGCGGCGTAGTATCTATTTATGAATACATGGAAGGCCGGTTCGGGTACGCGGCCCGGGCAACTATGGCCGCCGCTTTTATTGTGAAGTTGCTCGGAATCATGGGCGTTGTGATTTACGCACCAGCCCTGGTATTGTCGTACGTAACGGGTATTGACATCGTGCTTACCATCCTGATTATGACGGTGGCCATTTTCGTAACTTCTTTCGGCGGCCTTACGGCAGCCATCTGGATTGATGTCATTCAGATTTCCATTCTGTGGCTGGGCATTATCGTCTCATTCATCATTGTACTCATCAAACTACCCGTTTCCCTGCCCGAAGCCTTTACCATTCTCGAAAAGGCGGGCAAACTCAAAGCACTGAGCTTTTCAACGGATTTGTCCGCTTCCAATACCTTCTGGGGTGGAATGATCGGTGGGCTTGTGCTGCATGTGTCGTATTTCGGGGCCAATCAGGCGCAGGTGCAGCGGATGCTGGCCGCCCGTAGTATTCGTAACCTGAAGCTTTCCCTGTGGGCCACCGGCTATGCCATCGTTCTGCAAATGATGTTTTTTCTGGCGCTGGGGTTATTGCTCTTCGTATTTTACAAAGGAAAGCCCTTTGAGAAGGCCAACGACGTGTACGTTTCCTTCCTCGACTATGTACCCACCGGCGTACTTGGCCTGGTAATTGCAGCCGTAGCCGCCGCCGCCATCGGCAGTATGGTTGCCTCTCTCAACTCTATGGCCACAGTTTTTGTGAAAGACATCTTTGAACGGATTGCAGGCCCACGGGTGACCGAAAAAAACAAATTACAAGTGGCCCGGTGGTCTACGCTGCTATTTGGGGCATTTCTGGCCGGAGCTGCTATTCTCATGTCGAAGTATGAACACCTGTCGGCCCTGGAAGCCATTAGTAAATACGGCTCGTACATCATCGGGTCTACCCTGGGCGCATTCATCCTCGGCATTTATACGCAGCGAACCAACGAGCCCGGCGTTATCATCGGGCTGGTGGTGGGTGTGATGGTGGTGGCCTTGGTTGCCTTATTTACGGATGTCTTCTGGCTGTGGTACAACCTGATAGGGCTGGTAGCCACGCTGGTTGTAGGCTACGGAGCCAGTTTTGTTTTCGGAACCAGGCCAAAAAACATCAGCATGTATACACTTCGGGGGCAGAAACAATTCTTTATCGAACATAAAAAGGCTGAAATGGAAGACGGATACTACGTCATTCCGGGCAAGTATGAACGCAATTCGTACCTGCTACTGGTCTATTTTGGCCTGCTGGTGGCAGTGTTGTACGCCCTGGGCCGGTGAGCCGAAAAGCAACCTAACCCAGAAAACACAAAGTAAAAAATAACGGATACCTCAACCAATCAAAAGAGATGGCCAAGCGAATTATCAAGGCAGGCATGCAGGCAGATGCCGTGGATGCCAACCAGGCAAAAGTCCAGGAAATCGTAACGGGCATTCTGGACGATATTAAAAAGAATGGTGGTGAAGCCGTACACCGTCTATCGGAAAAATTTGACCGCTGGAACCCCACCTCCTTCCGCCTGACCAACCAGCAGATTGAAGAAATTGTGGCCAGCGTTTCCGAAAGAACCATGCAGGATTTGCGGTGGGCCCAGGCGCAGGTACGGCGTTTTGCCCAGATTCAGAAATCAACCCTGCAGGACATAGAAATCGAGACCATTCCAGGCGTGGTGCTAGGGCATAAAAATATACCCGTCAACAGCGTTGGCTGTTACGTGCCCGGTGGCCGCTACCCCATGGTAGCCTCGGCGCACATGAGTGTACTCACGGCTAAAGTGGCGGGTGTAAAACGGGTAATCGCCTGTACCCCGCCCAACCCGCACACGGGCTTGCCGCCCGCCGAAACTGTAGCGGCTATGTACCTGGCAGGTGCCGACGAAATTTACATTCTCGGCGGTGTACAGGCAATGGCGGCGATGGCTTACGGCACCGACGAAATCGCTCCGGTGGATATGATAGTCGGTCCCGGCAACCAGTACGTGGCGGAGGCCAAACGCCAACTGTTCGGCGTAGTGGGTATTGACTTGCTGGCCGGTCCCACTGAAGTACTTGTTATCGCCGATGATACGGTGGACGTGGAAATGGTAGCCACTGACCTGCTTGGTCAAGCCGAACACGGCCCCAACTCACCCGCCATCCTGCTGACAACGAGTAAAACACTGGCTTATGGGCTGCAAGCCGAAATTGATCGCCAACTCACCACCCTGCCTACTGCCGACGTTGCTGGCAAAGCCTGGGCGGACTACGGTGAGATTATGCTGGTTGATACAGTAGACGAGCTGGTAGCGGTGGCTGACGCCATTGCCAGCGAACATGTGCAACTCAACGTAGCCGACCCGGATTATTTTCTCCGTCACATGACCAACTACGGGGCGCTGTTTCTGGGCAACCGCACCAACGTAGCTTATGGCGACAAAGCCATTGGCACCAACCATACTCTGCCCACTAAAAAATCGGCGCGGTTTACGGGTGGCCTATGGGTTGGCAAGTTTATCAAAACCTGCACCTATCAACGCGTACTCACCGACGAGGCTAGCGTAGAAGTAGGCGAATACTGCTCCCGCCTATGCGAAATCGAAGGATTTATGGCTCATAAAGCGCAGGCTGATCTGCGGGTAAAGCGGTACAGTCATTCACTGGAACCAATGCACGAAAAATGACTAAATCGAAAGTGGCCCTCGTAACCGGCGGAAGCGGTGGCATCGGTTCAGAAATCTGTCGGCACCTGGCTCGGGCGGGTTATCAGATAGTGATCAACTACCAGTCCAGCCGGCAGAAGGCCGAGGCAACGCTGGCAAGTCTGGAAAATAACGGCCACCTGGTATACTGCGCTTCGGTGACGGACAGTGGGCAACTGACGGAAATGGCCGCTGTGGTAGCGGAACGGTACGGGCGGCTGGATATACTGGTTAATAACGCGGGCATTACAACACCCGTACCGCACAGCGACCTGGACGCCCTAACAGATGACTGGATTGACCGTATTATGCAGGTAAATTTCCGGGGGGCTTTTGCTACCATCCGAGCCTTCAGGCCTTTGCTCTTGCAGGGGCAAAACCCGGTTGTCATCAATATATCGTCGGTGGCCGGGCGTACCGGCGTGGGCAGCAACGTGGCGTACTGCGCTTCCAAAGCAGCGCTGGACTCGATGACGCGTTCGCTGGGCCGGGCCTTGGCCCCGGCCATTCGGGTAGTGTCACTGTCACCGGGCTGGGTGCAGGGCGACTATATGGATAATTTTCCGGTCGAGTATATTCAGGAACAAATCCGGCGGACCCCGCTCAACCGCCTCGCCCAGGCCCCTGATGTTGCCGCTGCCGTACTGGCTATCGCCGAGTCGTTTACCTTTTCAACGGGATGCATTTTTCCAGTAGACGGCGGGAGAGAACTCTTGTAAGGCCCAACCGCAATTTCCGTAAAGGAATTCTGGAAATACGGCTCAGCCAAAGAGTCATAAATAAGGCATGATTTTATATTGGTAATCAATAAGTTGCATTTTTTTTCGCAAGTTCTCCCCAAGAAAGATACGCTAGCCATTCCGCCCGCGAGTCAGAGACTCGGAACGAATGGTTTATCCAAATCAAAAACTTGCCAGACGGTTTGGATATTTAATGTTAAATCCAGAAGTCGTAGCATTGCATCTCTCCTCGTGTTTACACAAATGAAAAACAATAAACAAATACAAGATGTACTTTCACCAAATTACCTATGATTTAGGTTGCAGAACCTGTAAAAACTACAGACCTAACGGAATGAGTATGCTAAAATCTGATGTAGAACAATTAAAATTATCAAGAGAAGAAATACTCAAAAAAGTCAATGATTTTAGTAATGTAACTTGCGAAAACTGTGGAACTAAAGGTAATTGGTTAGTATTTAAAGTGCAATTAAATGATTACGATGAGGTAAGTTCAAGCTTTCTCATCAATATAATCAAAGAAGACGGTGAGATTTCAGGGGGACCAGAAAGTGGGCGATTTTCGCCAGCTCAAATTGATATTGCGTTTACGAGAATTCGACAGAAACTAGACGAGTTAAAGGCACAGAAGTATCTAAGCAAAGACTGTGGTACAGCTTTCATTTTGGTTGATTTTTTAAAAGACAAACCGTATAGTAGATGTACAATTTTAGATATAGACGGGCTCTTATGGAAAGAAGTCAAAGAGTTTGTTGAGGCAATATATGACAGCATCCCACCTCACATGAAATAACTAATAAAAATATGTGCATAACACCGCCGACAACTCCCCCCAACTGCCGCAAGTTTAGCGAAGCGTAACTTGTGGCTACTTTGAAGCCAGTTTTCAACTGGCACAAGCTGAAAGCTTGCTCCAAAAAGGCTCC
>DATHAW010000272.1:0-3438 GCA_035296465.1 Spirosoma sp. | reverse complement strand
GGGCTGAGCAGATTCCGGACTCGCTGGCGTACCACCTGCTTTGACCACTACCGTTGCCCTGACTTCTTCGTTGAGCGAATAGCCATTGGCCAGGGCGCTCCAAACGATTCGCCGGTCGGGACCAGCCGTGACCCGTTTGCCAATATCCCCCCTGACAAATTCGGGCAGAATACGTAGTGCCCCACGCAGTCGGCTTACAACATTCAGGTAGATCGAGTCGCCGGGCCGAACGCTGATAAGATCGTAGCGGATTTCGAGCTGCGACGAGTCAGCCACCCGTAATCGAACATTGCGGACGCGCTCCTGCGCCTGGCCGAATGTGGTTAGTAATAAACTCAGGCAGAAAGTTAAGAGTAAGCGCATGGCGGATTTATCAGGCGTTTCGCCGAACAGACATCGGGTTAATTTTGGACGGTGATCTGGGTTGTTTTGGTAAACTTGTCATCGCAGGAATTAACCAGTACCATCGTGATGGTGTACGTGCCCGCTTTCTCGTAGTTATACGTAACCCGTGCGCCCAGACGGCTTTTGCCCTTGCCGTCGCCGGGGTCCCAACCCACAGCCCCAATGTCTCCCTGCTGGTCTTTCACGAAAAGCGTTACGTCCAGCCGATCGATAGTAACACCAATATCTGCTGTAGGTTTAATGCAGGCAGGGAAGTTTTTCCTGGTCAGGTCGAACGGTTCGCATGCCATCAGACCCACAAGCAGGAAACAATACACATAATGGTGTCGCATGGTTGTAAACGAGTAAGGAACAAAGCACAAATAACGGATACGGCGAATGATAATCTGGGCAGCCAGGGTGATCATACGTTCCTATTTTAAGGTACTGCACGCCGTCTGGTGGCAGGAACCGGCTTTTTTTGTAAATTTAACTGTTTTCACCGTAGTCAAACCGGTTAATGGCGGCTTAACGGCTCCGGTCTGCAAACAGACCCTCAATCGCTTGTCTGATTCATTATTCTACTCTTTTGTATGCACTGGTCTGCCAAATCCAAAGACGAATTAGTCGCCGAAATTCAACGGCTGCACCATGAACGGGACGAAGTGGCCGTTTCTGAGCCGCAACCCGCTTTTGACGTCCGCCAGACGGTCGATCAGCTCAATCTCGTTGGCATCACCATTGATCGCGACGGTACGCTCAGTTACGTAAACCCGTATACCTACCGCGTAACGGCCTGGCATCCAGATGACGTAGTCGGTAAAAACTTTTTCGACATCTTTATTCCAGCCGCTGACCGTGCCCGGCTCGAACTGGAATTTGAGGAAGCCCTCGCCAAAGGCGGCTTTCCTGAACAGAAGGAAGTTAACCTGCTGGCTCGCAGCGGAGCCGTGCGTAACGTGCAGCTTAACTCGTTCATTGTCAATGGTACAGGGCGCGAGGTGTTGTCATTCACCCTCATCGGCGAGGACGTAACCAACAAACGGCGCGTGGCTTACGCTCTGTCCAATACAAACGCGCAGTTACAGGATTTAGTCGATAATACCTCTGATCTGATCCAGCTCCTGACCCTCGACGGCAAGTTTATGTTTGTAAATCGGGCCTGGCGCGAGGTGCTGGGCTATGGCTCCGATGAGATCGCTTCGTTGAACCTGCGCGACGTGCTGCATCCCGATTATACCGAGAGTACGCTGTCGCTGCTCAAACGTATACAGGGGGGGGCCAAACTCCCCTACATTGAGACGGTGTTCCGGAGCAAAACGGGTAAAACGCTTTTTCTATCGGGCAGCGTGAACTGCCGGCTCGACAATGGTCGGCCAACCGCCTTTCGCTGCATACTGCACGATACTACGGGCAAAGTGCGGGCCGAAAAATCGCAGAAACTGTACTACAGTATTGCCAACTGGACCATCAATACGCCTAACCTGGATGAACTATACCACAAGATTCACGACGAGCTGGGCAACATCATTGATGCCCGCAACTTTTTCATCGCCCTCTACGATTCCAGCAAGACGTACCTGTCCTTCCCTTACTACGTCGATGAGTACTTTGGCGGCAACATGCGATTCACCAAGCGTAAACTCGGCAACGGTCTGACCGAGTACACGATTCAGGCCAACAAACCGCTGTTTCTGTACGAGAAAGACATTCGGCAACTCGCCGATCAGCACCAGATTGACCTCTATGGGCAACTTCAGCCGCAGGTCATGCTGACGGCTCCGCTGCGCATTGGTGACGAGATTACGGGCATCATTGGTGTAAAATCCTACGACGACGCCAGCACTTATGGCCCCCGCGACCTGGAGTTGCTGGAGTTTATTTCGGGGCAGGTGGCACTGGCCATTGCCCGTAAACAGGCCGAGGCTGCTTTAGATAAACAGAACGCTCGCCTGAATGCCATGTTCGACAGCAGCACGTACCTAATCTGGTCGGTGAATAAAGCGCTCCAACTCACATCGTTTAACAAAAACTATACGCGCCTGCTTGAACGTAATATCGGGCAGGCTCCCATGATCAACGGCAGCGCACCCAATTTAGGCTGGCGGATGATGGGGCCGGAAAACCGTAAACTGCTGGAAGAAAAATATCGACAGGCATTCCGGGGCATGCCCCAGAACTTTGAACTCCGCATGGACATCGACGAACAGTCCGAAACCTCGCTCGACTTTCAGCTAAACCCGATCCTGCTGTCGGGTGGCGTGATTGAAGAAGTGTCGGGGATTGCCCGTGACATCACCAACCGGAAACGTGCCGAAATTACGACCCGGCAGAGTGAAGAAAAATTCCGGGGCATTTTCGAAAACCTGCAGGATATCTACGCCCGCGTGGACCGTAGGGGCCGCGTTACCATGATTAGTCCGTCGGTATTCAAGCGAATGGGCTATACGCCGGAGGAGGTGCTGGGGCAGGACGTAACGCAGTATTTCGTCAATAAAGCCCAGATTCACCGCGCCATGATTAAACTGGTGCGCAACCACAGCCTGCGTAACTTTGAAGTGAGCATGCGCCGAAAAGACGGCACCGAACGGCAGTTTATGTTTAATATGCTGCTGCTCGACGAAGGGCCGGACACTGATCCCGTAGTGGCCGTACTGGCCCGCGACATCACCGAGCTAAAGAAGCAGTCGGCCGAGCTGGTGAAAGCCAAAGAAGAAGCCGAGCGGTCGCTGAAGGTGAAAGAGCGGTTTCTGGCCAATATGAGCCACGAAATCAGAACGCCAATGAACGGCGTAATCGGAATGATCGACCTGCTCAACGATACGGCACTCGACGCCGAACAGCGCGACTACGTCCGAACCATAAAGCGCTCGTCAGAAACGTTGCTTAACATCCTCAACGACATTCTGGACCTTTCCAAAATCGAAGCGGGCAAAATGGCCCTGCACGAGTCACCGGTGGCGTTTAGGGAAATATTTGAGAAACTTATCGCGCTTTTTGGGCAGCAGGCCAATTCCAAGAACAATACCCTAACGTATCATCTCGGGCCCGACC
>DATHAW010000271.1:0-1993 GCA_035296465.1 Spirosoma sp. | reverse complement strand
GTTAATAAAATTAGTAGAGGCAGACAACGCGCAGCGTCGCGCCGACTTGCCTGCTTTCCGGTCGGGCGATACGGTGAACGTGCACGTCAAGATCCGCGAAGGAAACAAAGAACGCATTCAGATTTTCACGGGTACGGTTATACAGCGCCGGAATCCGAGCAGCGGTGGCGAAACGTTCACCGTCCGCAAAATATCGAACGGCATAGGGGTGGAGCGGATCTTTCCGGTTCTGTCGCCAAACATCGACAAGATCGAAATCGTACGCTCGGGTAAAGTGCGCCGGGCCCGCCTGTTTTATCTGCGTGGTCGCCAGGGCAAAGCCGCTCGTGTTAAAGAGAGGAAACCAAAGGTTGCTGTTGCAGCTTAATCGTTAGCTTCCTTACCCGATTGAAATAAAAGCTGCCTGTAATGGGTGGCTTTTTTGTTATCGTACTCAATATGACTGTTCACTTTTCTAAATACCAGGGCACCGGCAATGATTTCGTGATGATCGACGATCGTGCGGGCTTATTTCCTCAGGCTAACCAGTCGCTTGTTGAGCGACTGTGTCATCGTCGGTTTGGCGTTGGGGCCGACGGACTGATTCTGCTTCAGAACGACCCGGACTATGACTTCCGGATGGTATATTTCAACGCCGATGGGGTCGAGGGAAGCATGTGCGGCAACGGTGGACGCTGTATTGTCCGGTTTGCCCATGATCTGGGCCTGTTTGAGAGCGAAACGCGCTTCCGGGCGGTAGATGGAGAACACGTCGCGGTTGTGTGCGAAGAAGAAGTTTTTCTCCAAATGAGCGACGTAGAGGGTATTGAGAAACGTAGCGGCCTGACGTTTCTGAACACCGGCTCGCCCCATGTGGTGCAGTTTGTTGATGATCTGGAGTCGCTCGACGTAGTGGCCGAAGGCCGGGCCATCCGGTACGATGCCGCCTTTCCGGGTGGTACAAACGTCAACTTCTCGCAGCAGCTCGATGAACACACCTTGTTCGTAAGAACTTATGAGCGGGGTGTTGAAGATGAAACGTATTCCTGTGGCACGGGCGTAACGGCGGTGGCACTGGTCGCTCATCAGCAATTAAGCATGCCAGAGCCGGTGTTTATTCAAACCATTGGTGGCAACCTGCGCGTCTCGTTCAATGCACTGGACGACCAGGGCCGGTTCAGTGATATTTATCTGATAGGCCCGGCTAAGCAGGTATTTGCCGGTTCCGTTGCCGTTTAAGGCCTTTGCAAGTTTGTCTCTCTGATGGCTGTGGTTCACAGATTGAATTTCCCCTATGATTATTTATAAGAAAAAAGACTGGTTACCGGCCATATGGCATTTTCACACCGGTCCAACTGCCCACGGGTTAATTAAACGCGTGGCGCTGATTGGCATCTATGTGACCATAGTTACTGTTGGTGAGTTGAACTACTATGATCTGCGCCTGAAAGATACACCCTCCTCGTTTTTGCAGGCAATGGGTATTCTGCTCAGTTTGCTCTTGATTTTTCGTACGAACACCGCCTACGACCGTTTTTACGAAGGCCGCATTGCCTGGGGCACGTTAGTTAACAATTGCCGGAATCTGTCGATATTTTTCAATGCTATACTCGACCGTGAAGACAAGGAGAACCGTATATTCTTCGCAAAAACGATTTCGAATTATCCGTTTGCCCTGAAAAATCACCTGCGCGATTTGCCGGTGCTAGATGAACTGGATGAAACCGAAGAGGGAGAACGACGCGACCTAAGCAACTTCGATCACGTGCCATCGGGCATATCGAATCAACTGTGGGTAAAAACTGAGACTTTGTATCGGCAGGGACACATTTCAGAGTCGCAGCATATAAACCTGAACCAGTACCTGACTTCGTTGATTGATGTATGCGGTATTTGTGAACGTATCAAAAGCACACCAATACCGTTTTCCTATAATCTTTTTATCAAACTTTTTATTCTACTGTATGTGGGTGTACTGCCGTTTACCGTGATTAACGTGTATGGCTATATGACC
>DATHAW010000270.1:0-3358 GCA_035296465.1 Spirosoma sp. | reverse complement strand
GAGCAATCTGCTTATTTGAGGTTTAATTAGATTTTCCGCAGATAGAGGGTGGTAATACCCAGACGGAGCGCGATTGGATAGTTGTCTACCCGATTCACCATCCATTTAGCAAAAAATTCACCAGTTCTGTAATGTTTTCCGGGCTCAATCGTCTTTGCATTGACATGGACCTACTCGCCTTCAAGCAACGGATTCTGCCGGTTCAGAATCGACTCTTCCGGCTGGCTACGATTTGTCTTCGGAATCGCGAAGATGCCGAAGATGCCTTGCAGGATGTGCTGATGCGGCTGTGGACCAACCGTCAACAACTGGAGACCTATCAGAGCGTGGAAGCCCTGGCCGTACAAATGACTAAAAACTTGTGTCTGGATCGGCTTAAGGCACATGCCCGCCAGAACGCGGTTGATCACGTTGATCTGGGTAACGTAGTGGCCGAACAGCTTTCGCCCCATCGGCAAACCGAGCTGGCCGACAGTGCGGAGCAGATCCGGCGACTGATGAACGAATTGCCTGATGCGCAAAAACTGGTGCTCCATCTGCGCGATGTGGAGGAATACTCCTTCGAAGAAATAGAACAGGTAACGGGGCTTTCGATTAATACCATCCGCGTTACGCTGTCGCGGGCAAGGCAACGGCTGCGGGACGGATACCTTAAACTAAACGATTATGAAGCCGACTATTGACGAGTTGCTAACCCGCTATTACGATGGCGAAACAACCCTCGACGAAGAAAAACAACTACGCGATTTCTTTCGTCATCCCGAGCGGGTGCCTAACCATTTACGGCAGCATGCTGCGCTGTTTCACTACGTAGCCGATGCGCAACTGCAACAGCCATCGACCGATTTCGTCGCTAGCATGGACCAGCGGATGGGGCCTCGCCCGGTTGGGAAAATCCGGCAGCTGACGAGCTGGGGGATGCGACTGGCGGCTGGGGTGGTGATTTTGCTGATTGGCTTCGTGGGCGGACGGTTCTATAGTCGCTGGCAACCGGACGCATCGAACCAGTCGGTGCTGGCAGCGAATGATTTACCGGAGACTGAATCCATAAAAAAAGCACTGGCATCCAGTGCCTTGACGCAGACCTCAGCCAGCGACCGGATTCAGGCTGTTAATCAGAGTTATGAACTGGATCAGGTTGACCGCGAAATCACCCATTTACTCATAAACACGCTCAACTTCGATGCCAATGTCAACGTCAGGCTGGCGGCCTGTCAGGCACTCCTGCGCTTTGAGCAGGAAGAAGGCGTGCGGCAAGCGCTGATTCAGTCGCTGCGGGTCCAGAAAGATCCAAACGTACAGCTTACCCTGATTGACGCGCTGGTTTCCATTAAAGAAAAACGAGCCGCCACCGACATGCAGTGGCTGGCCCGCAATCAGCAGGTGCTGGAAATAGTCAGGCACAAGGCCCAAGAAGGAGTCGGTGCTTTAACGGACGTAACTAATTCTCCTTCATAAAATAGACCAATCAATCGCTTAATACCATGAGAAAAATGCTTTTAGTAGGCCTAAGTTGCCTATGCCAATGGACTGTGCTTTATGCCCAGGAGTACAAGACGAAACTGACCAACAAAGGTGACCAGAAAGTGACGATTATGCTCGATGCCTCGAACCTGAAGATTGAGGGTTACAATGGCAACGAGGTGATTATCCAGACCACGGCCAAACCCGAGTTGCCCCCGGAGCGTGCCAAAGGGCTTCGACCACTATACAACTCTGCTGTTGACAACACCGGAATTGGGCTGGCCGTAACGGCTGAAAATGGCGGTATTCGGATCGAAAAAGCCTCCCGCCAGAACATGCCCTACACGATTCGGGTACCCCAAAAAGCCGCTATTTTGTACGAACAAACCAACTGGGGTCCGGGAGACGTAACGGTTCAGAATGTAGCGGGTGATCTGGAAATCCGAACAAAAAACGGCGGTATCAGTCTGCTGAACGTAACGGGTCCGGTGGTGGCTAATACAACCAACGGCGAAGTGAAAGTGGTCTATACTACCCTTAATCAGAGCAAGCCAACCGCCATTTCAACCATTAGCGGAGCCATTGACGTAACGCTGCCCGC
This sequence comes from Spirosoma sp., assembly GCA_035296465.1. Classification (GTDB taxonomy): domain Bacteria; phylum Bacteroidota; class Bacteroidia; order Cytophagales; family Spirosomataceae; genus Spirosoma. The sequence continues at coordinate 1,293 of DATHAW010000270.1, read as the reverse complement.
ATCGGCCAAGGCCAATCTGAAGCTAAGCTCGATCAATGGAGAAATGTACACGGACTTTGATCTGGGTCAGACCAAAAAAGACGGCCTGACCCGCATGGGGGGCGGCCACATGATCAACGGCACGACAAACGGTGGCGGTGTAGACCTGCAGCTGAAAACCATTAGCAGCGACATCTATATCCGCAAACAGAAATAAGCGTTTTGTTCCACTTTATTCCTGCTCCTATCATGAAAGATATTCTGATTCTGTTGTTGGCGTTATTTCTGGTGAAACCCGTTTTTTCTCAAAAAATCATCACCAAAACCCTGCCGTTGTCGGCTGACCAGGCCGTTGATCTCAAGCTGAAATTCGGCGACGATATAAAAGTACGTTACTGGGATAAGTCAGACGTGTCGGTCAAGATTGCCGTTACGATAAACAATGGCAAACTAAATGATGCCCTAAAGGTCGAAACGGCATCGACTGCAAAAGCCGTGAGCGTAAACACCGACTTCGACAACGAATTGATCAAACAGGGAAAAGCCGAAGACTGCCCCGGCAGCAAATCGACCTGGCAAACCGAGCGAAACGGAGATTCCTATTCGGTTTGCAGCACGATCAACTACGAAATCTTTCTGCCCAGAAAAGCGGCCCTGCGCGTTGAGACGATCAGTGGTAACATCGATATTCAGGGGTCTAGTGGTACTGTCTGGGCAAAATCAATCAGTGGCTTTGTGGACATGAGCTGGCCGGGTACGAAAGGGGCAAACGTAGCGATGAAAACGATTACGGGCGAGGTATACTCTGACTTTTCCATCGATTTTAACGACAAGCGTCCGAAGAATCCCATGATTGGCTATATGCTGGAGGGCACCGTGCTGAGTGGCGGTCCTGAGGTTCGGCTGGAGTCGATCAGCAACAATATTTTTCTGCGCAAAGAAAAATAATTTTAGCCTCTATGGGTGCATTTGCCGTTTCGTACCGCAGCCGCGGACGGTCGCAACGGCCGGTACGCCGGAGCGGGACCGTAAAATCCGTCACTTGGACTACCCTAATTATCAAATACATTGATTACCAACTGATTCAGGTCAAAAATCGGACCGCCGAAGCGGTCGGTTTTATAAAGCAAAAACCAGGATGGTTAATGGACCTACTTTCTGATCCGGCCTGGTTGGCCCTTTTATTTGACTTAATATGAGTATTTAGACGGCTAATTTATTGTGATTCAAAAAGGTATGGCTAATTGGACCCTGAACGGCTAAGCTGGTATATCCCTTCTACATATCCTCAAATTGGTTGAGTGACCGCACCGG
>DATHAW010000269.1:0-14110 GCA_035296465.1 Spirosoma sp. | reverse complement strand
CCACATAACCCTGTTCGATCATTGGCTGAGTCGGAGCAGACCGGTCGATCAGTGTGCCAGCCACGGCTACGGCAATGGCAATGAGCAAGGCGGGCCAGAAGCCAACGATGGTGAAACTATCGAGAAACTTATCGATTAATTTCAGCAGAATGGCCGTCACAATGATGCGGACGATGCCCGATAAGAGAAAAAACGTAACCAGATTAAGCGGAAACCGAATAATCCAGCCAATAAAGAAGTTCAGCAATCCCAGCAGCACCGCAATGAGCAGCGCTGTACCAAAGTTTTTAACATCTATCTGGGGCATGAAGTAAGCCAGCCCAAAAATAACGGCGGCATCGAGTAATAAATGCAGGATCAGGTTCATTCGATAAATAGGGATGGTTGATTCGCTTTCAACAACTGTTTTACTCCCCCGATAGTTTAACCCCTACAACCAGCCTTCTGCCCATGTATCGTCTCTGGATTATAGCGCTCACTTTTCTGATGGCCTGCGGTCAGGGTTCGTCGCAGCAGACGGCAACGTCGCTCCCGACCGACTCGGCGGGTGTGTACCAGTTCCGCGAAGCCAGCCGCGACGGTATTGGCAAGTTTTATGAAGGCCGCGAAATTGCGCACGTAATGGGTCACCTCGGCGCATCTTGGCTCGAACGCCCCGAGCGCGAACGGGAAGAACGTACCGATCTGCTGCTGAATGCGCTCGACCTCAAACCAACCGACGTAGTGGCCGACATTGGGGCCGGAACCGGTTTTTTTACGTTCTTAATGGCGAAAAAAGTGCAACAAGGAAAGGTATTGGCGGTGGATATTCAGCCCGAGATGATTGAGTATCTGAACACGGGCAAAACCAAGCGGAAGCTGACCAATGTGCAACCTGTGCTCGGCACGGAATCGAACCCAAAATTGCCCGCCAGCGCCGTTGACCTGGCCATTCTGATCGATGCCTACCACGAATTCTCGTACCCGCGCGAGATGATGAGCGGGATTGTTTCGTCGCTGAAACCGGGTGGGCGGGTGGCGCTGGTCGAGTACCGGGCCGAAGACCCAAACGTACCGATTAAAGAAGTTCACAAACTAAGTGTGGCGCAGGCAACCAAAGAAATGAAAGCGGTGGGATTGAAACTGCTGAAAAACGACAACCGTCTGCCACAGCAACACATCATGTTTTTCGGAAAGTGAGTGTTCTGTTTCGAAGCGGTAGCTACTCGCTGCGTAAACTCTTCACCGGGTTCATCAGGGCTGCCTTCACGCTTTGAAAACTCACCGTCAACAGGGCAATGGCCACCGCCAGCAAACCCGCCAGCCCGAACATCCACCACTCAATGGCAATCTTGTACGCAAAGTCGGCTAACCACCGGTTCATGGCGTACCACGCAATCGGTGATGCGATGACCATAGCGATGAGTACCAGCCTGAGAAAATCTTTCGAGAGCAACGTAACGATACTGGCCACGCTGGCTCCAAGCACCTTACGCACCCCGATCTCTTTGGTGCGCTGCTCCGCCGTGAAAGCCGCTAAGCCGAAGAGGCCCAGGCAGGAAATCAGGATTGTCAGAATGGAGAAGTATAGGATAATTCGGCCGGTTCGCTGCTCGGCCCGGTATTGCGCGTCTAAGTCCTGATCCACAAAACCGTAACTAATTGGATTAGCCGGGCCTATGGTTTTGTACACGCTGGCAATGTCGGACAGGGTGCGCGACACGCTGCCAGGCCTGATTTTGACCAATAGCGTGAAGTAATAGTCCCTCGGGCGGAATCGGCAGATAAATGGCTCAATGGTCACGCGCAGGGGCCGAAAATGGAAATCCTTCAGCACGCCGACTACGTTGCCCTCCATTCCCCAGTACTTGATCCGTTTGCCCAGCGCGGTAGCGGCCGTCCACCCCATTCGTTTTGCCGCCGTTTCGTTGATGAGATACGCGCCCTGCTTACCCGACGTATCTGACTGGATTCGCGCCGAAAAGTTACGGCCCGCCACCAGCGACATACCCGTTGTGGCCATAAAGTCGGCGTCGACGTTCATGTGGGTCATTAGAAACTCATCCTTTGGCTTCTGCCCCTCCCATTCCACGCCCGTTCCGTTCATCATGTCGACTAAGTTGCTGGTGGTGACTGAGGCCCCCGCTACGCCCGGTAGTTGCGCCACCTGATTTTTGAACTGCATGGCTTTTGCCCGCAGATCGCCCTTGAGTGCAACATGGAGCAGCTGCGATTTGTCGAATCCCAATCGGGTGTTCTGCATAAAAGCCAACTGCCGGTAAATGATCACCGTGCCAATGGCCATAGCGATGGAGAGGGCAAACTGCCCCACCACAAGCGACTGCCGAAAGCTGCGACCCGCTTTCACATTGAATACACCTTTAAGCACTAATGCCGGACGGAACGACGACAGGAAAAAGGCTGGATACAGACCCGTCAGTAAGCTCACTACGGCCGTCAGGCCAGCCATCATGGCCCAGAATAAGGGAAGTTGGTATGGAATCTGAAGGGTCTTACCGGCAATGTCGTTAAAAAGTGGTAACAGCGCTTCGGCCAGCAACAGAGCCGCCACAACGGCTAAACCCGTCGTCAGCAGGGCCTCGCCCAGAAACTGCCCTACCAAACTTGACCGCTGTGCCCCGACTGTTTTGCGAACTCCCACTTCCTTCACTCGCCCGGAGGCCCGCGCCGTGGCCAGGTTGATGAAGTTAATAATGGCAATAAGCAACACAATCAGCCCTACTGTCACGAAAATTCGGACGTAAGCAATGTCGCTTCGCTTGCCGAAATCCGTTCCGAACGCAAATGCCGAGTGCAGGTAAATGGCCGATAATGGTTGAACTAACAGTTGGGTTTCATTGCCACCATCATAGCGTTTCAGCTGCCCTTTTATTTTCTTACCAAACGCAACCGCGTCAACTGGTGTGCCGGATGGGTCAGCCTGAAGCTGAACGTAGGTGTGGTAACTGTTACTGTTCCATTTGAGGCTCCACTCGTCGTTTTTTTCGAGCCACTTGAACGGCAGTAATACGTCGAACTGAATGTGCGAATGGGTTGGTGGGTTGCGGGCTATGCCAACCAACTTCAGGGTCTGCTGCGTATTTAGCTGAATTAACTGCCCTACTACATTCCTGCGCGACCAGTTGGCCCCGAAAAACCGCCCGGCCATCGCTTCGGAGAAAATAACCTCGTTGGGAGCACGAAACACCGTACCAGGATTGCCGCTAACCAACGGAAAGCTGAACAGATTGAAAAAGGCAGGATCAACAATCAGCATCTGTGCTGCTTCCACTGCCTGTTGGCCCTGCGTCAGCAGTCCAGACCATTGCCCAACACGCGTAGTCTGCGCAATTTCGGGAAAGTCTTTCGCCAGAGCAGGAGCCAGCGGTCCGGGGGTAACGGCCACGTCGAAAAGGCCGTCGGCCTGCTTCTGCTTTTCCACCACCCGGTAAATGTGGTCGTAGTTAGTGTGGAAGCGGTCATAGTTCTGTTCGTCAGACACGTAAAGCCCAATGAGCAGGCAACAGGCTATGCCGAGGGCTAATCCGCCACTATTCAGCAAACTGTAGAGCCGGTTGCGCCACAGTTGACGAATGGCGATTTTGAGGTAGTTTCGTAGCATATTTTGTGCTGTTCTGGTTTTCTTTGAAAAACACGATCAGTTATGGGAGCAATCATCCAACCGTTATTCAGTTATGAACTAGAGCGCGGAAAACCTGTCCCCACTCTGATTCACGGAGCCATTCAGTTCAACATTGGCTTTGAATTGAAGACAAAATATCCCGATCAATTCCGCATCGCCAGCGAGGTCGGTCACCTTAGCCACCAAACCCGATGGCAGCCTGCCTGATCTGGTCTTATATCCGGCGGGCGTGCTGGACTATAAAACTGATCTGTCCCGTCGAACCGATGCGCCATTACTGGCCGTAGAAATTCAATCAGCTTCGCAGAGCACCAAAGACATGGTGACGAAATTGGAGCCGTATTTCTACTTTAGCGTACAATAGTGCTGGATTGTTGTAGCTGACCTTTAGGCTATTTTGGTTTATGCCACCCCGTTTCAACGTGTCGTTTTTTCACGAAAACGACACGTTGAAATACACTGTGCTGAACCTTGAGATCCGTTTGGCAGAAGTTTTCAAGTTACTTACTCACTCCGCAAACTCTTCACCGGGTTCATCAGGGCCGCTTTGATGCTCTGAAAACTCACCGTCAGGAGCGCAATGCCTACCGCCAACAGCCCCGCCAGTCCAAACACCCACCACTCAATATCAATCTTATAGGCGAAGTCGGCTAACCAGCGGTGCATAGCGTACCAGGCTATTGGGCTGGCAATGACAATAGCGGTAATAACCAGTTTAAGGAAATCTTTAGACAGCAGCGTAACAATGCTCGTTACACTGGCACCCAGTACTTTGCGAACGCCAATCTCTTTGGTGCGCTGCTCGATGGTGAGCAACGCCACGGCGAAGAGGCCCATGCAGGAGAGCAGAATGGCGATGCCTGCGGCCGTTGAGAAAATTGACGAAAGCCGTTGCTCACGCTTGTACCACCGATCCGTATTTTCGTTTAGAAACGACCCCTGAAATTCCTGCTTTGGTGCAATGTCTTTCCAAGCTGCTTTCACCGTCGTCATGGCACTGCTTAGATTATTCGGAGCCACCCGAACCAGCACGTACCTGATTGGCCCGTTGTTCATCTGGAGCGTAACAGGCTCGGCTTTCTGGTGCAGCGAGTACAGATTGAAATCCGTTATTACGCCCACAATCTGAAACGATTTATCATCGGGTTTTATGAATTTACCAACTGGATTTGACTCACCCAATTGCTTCGCCATGCTCTGCGTAATAAGCACCGACGATACGGTGTCCATGCCAAACGTCGGGTTGAAATCGCGCCCCTGCACCAGTTTAATACCCAACGTTTTGAGGTAATCATAATCCACCCGCACCCAGTCGCACCGTACATCGCGTTTGTTGTGAGCGAAGCCGAACATCATGCGCGACGAACTACCATCCAGGCCCGCACCAATGTTGACACCCGTACCCGAAACGGACACTACGCTGGGCTGACTGAGGAGCTGGTCGCGCAGTTGACGCAGGGCTGTTGGACCATCGAGATCCTGCCCGATGGGTATGCTGATTACCTGCTCTTCGTTCAGGCCCATCGGTTTTTCGCGCAGGTAATCGATCTGCTGCCCGATAATGAGCGTACAGACAATGAGCAAACACGCAATGGCGAATTGCGCAATAATCAAGCCGTTACGTAATACACCGGGCCGCTTCATGGTTACTTTGCCCTTGAGCACCTCTACAGCGTTGAATCGGCCCACAAACCATGACGGATAACCACCCGCCATTAGTGTCACGAGCAGAAAGCCCAGGCCAGTCACGATAAGTACGTTGGGTTTGGCAAAACCATCCAGCGTCAGGTGACTGCTAAAGAGCCGGTTAAAGGTGGGCAGGGCCGCCCATGCCAGTCCAAGCCCAATGAGGAATGATATTGAACAGAGCAGTACGGTCTCGCCCCAAATCTGCCCGAACAACTGCGCCCGACGGGCACCCAGTGATTTCCGAACGCCCACCTCCCGCGCCCTCGCCACCGACTGAGCAATGGTCAGGTTGATGAAATTGATACACGCAATGACCAGAATGAACAGCCCAACCAGCAGTAGGGTATAAATGTACGTGCGGCTAACGCCCTGGCCACTCCCCGTCTCAGTATCAAAATGAACGTCCAGCAGTGGCATCAGCAGGAGGCTTTTTTGGTAACCAAGGCTATTTTTAGGAAAGCCCAGTTCCTGTTGTTCTTTTATGTCCGTAGCGAAGTATTTATTAATAAACGCCTGCATCCGTCGTTGCAGCATTACTGGCGTAACACCAGATTTTAGCTTTACGTATACCTCATGGTTCGTGTGGTCCCACCGGGTTTTATTTTCCTGGTAGTCGCCCTTGTTTTCTATCCGTATGAGCGCGTCGTACTGCTGCGTTGAGTTGTTGGGGAAATCACCGATAATGCCCGAAACAACGAACGGTTGCCAGCCACTGTCCATCCGAATCTGCAGAGACTTGCCCATCGGATTTTCCTGACCAAAGATGTCTTTCGCCATGTTCTCGCTGATGACGATGTTGCTCAGATCCGCCAGCGCAGTATGAATATTTCCTTTTTTGAGCGGAAACGAGAATAGCTTCAAAAAATCAGCATCACAGCTCCGTACCATCTTTCTGTACGTCTGATCGCCCCTCCGGACGCCCCCATTGCTCCACATGATACGGGTTCCAGCCTCTACTTCCGGAAATTCGGCTTTCAGTGCGCTTATGAGCGGATAAGGCATGGACGCACTCCGGTTGGGTGTACCATCGCGTTCCATTTGTTCATTGTAGAGCCGGAACACCCGATCAGCGTCGGCGTGAAAGCGGTCGTACGACAGTTCGAAGGCTGAGGTCAGAAACAAAAGCAGACCCGTTGCAAATGCCACGGAAAGGCCCACTACGTTGATGGTTGTGTGGGTACGGTGTTTCCAGAGTGTTCGGAAGGCGATTTTGAGGTAGTTGCGGAACATAGTTGTAGCAGTCGATATTCGATTAGTCCCAAAACTCGTACCGAAAAACTAATCTATTGAAATTTAGCTAATTACAATTCTTATAAAGCTGAATCATGTCCATAATCGGACGTTCCCGTTCGCTTGCGGACAGGTTCTTTAATGACTAAATTTTCTAATTCCTCAAAAATGGGAGGCCAAAAACTGCAACTCTAACGCTATTCGTGGTAGAACACCGGTTCGAGCGTGGTCACCACGGGCGAATTATCCGGGTTCGTATCCATGAGATCGGCCATGTAGGCCCACCAGCGCTGCACAACGGGAAGTGTGGGTAAGGCGTCGGCCGTGTGCGCATCGGTGCGTCGCTGCACGGCGAAAAGGGTACCAGTTTGGCGGTCCAGAAAAATGGAATAATCCCGAACACCTGCGTCGGTTAGTGCGGCCGACAACTCAGGCCATATTTCGTCGTGCCGGCGCTGGTACTCGGCCTCGTTGCCAGGCTTAAGGCGCATCGTAAAAGCAATTTGTTGCATGAAGCTTTTATTCAGAACGTAATGCGTTCACGGGGTTCATCAAGGCGGCTTTTACACTCTGAAAACCCACTGTTAAGAGCGCAATGCCCACCGCCAGTCCACCCGCTACCGCTACGTACCACCACTGAATGTGGGTGTGGTAAGCAAAGTAGTTTAACATATCCTGACCCAGCCACCAGCCCACGGGCGCAGCAATCAGGATTGCCAGGAAAACCAATTTGAGGAAGTCCATTGAGAGCAGTATGGTAATACTGGCCACCGATGCGCCCAGCACTTTCCGCACGCCAATCTCTTTGGTACGCTGGCGGGCCACAAGCGAGATCAATCCAAAAACACCCGCGCAGGCTGTCAGAATAGCGATCATGGTTACAAAGCTAATCATGCGCCAGATGTTGTCGAGCGACAGGTACGCCCGCGCTATATCGTCGGATAAATAGGTATAAGTGAGCGCCCGACGAGCGGGAATTTTTTTAAATTCTCGCTCCAGCTCAGCGATGAGAACCGGGGCTTTGGACGGATCAGCGATCCGCACCATCAGATAGCCGCTGAGGCTTTCACGGCCACTGTACGCTTGCAGCATCGGCTCCACTCGGTCAGTCAGATCGCGGTAATGGTAATCTTTTGTCACACCAATGATGGTATACGCTGACGTGTTGTTGAGTTGCCGGAGTTTTTTACCTACCGCCGTTTTCCAGCCAAATGCCCGCATTGCCGACTCGTTGATAATCACAGCGTTGTTAACCGAATCGGCAGGCGTAGCGTCAGAGAAGTTGCGCCCTTCCAGCATAGGTATTTTCAGCGTTTCGGTGTAGTTGACTGCCCCACCCATATGCCGCAGGTGTACCTGCTTGTTTTCATGTCCAGCGGGGTAATACTGGTTGAAGTTGTTCTGATAAGCTACTGGCGTATAATAGGTGCTGGTGAACGACACCACGTACGGTTTTTCACGGAGTTGGTCGAAGATGGCTTTGCCGCGTGCCAGCGCTATTTTTTCGTTGCGATAAGCCAGGTCGGTTTTGAATACCAGCACATTGTCCTTATCGTAGCCCAGGTTGGCCTCTTTCATGTACTTTAGTTGTTCGCGCATACCAATTGTGCCAAGAATCAACACAACAGCCAAGGCAAACTGCAACACAATCAGGCCGTTCTGGCGGAGCCTCCCGCGCTTCGGATCAGCGGAGACCTTTCCTTTCACAGCCTCAGTGGTTTTCAAACTCATCAAATATAGGGCGGGATATGTTCCAGCCACCAGCGCCACCGCCAGCGCAATGCCCAGCACCGTCAGAATAGTAGGGTAATCCTGAGTTAAGTCGATACTTAACTGCATGTTTTCACTCCGTAACTGATTGAAGTTGGGGATTAGAAAGACAACCGCAAACAGCACGGATAATGCCAGCGAACCAACCACGACCAGGCCCGACTCCGTCCAGAATTGTCTCAGCACCAACTGGCGTGTGGCACCTACTACCTGCCGCATGGCCACTTCCTTAGCGCGGGGCAGGGCCGAGGCTGTATTCAGGTTAATGAGGTTGACGCTGATGATAAACAGCAGGAACAAGGCGATAATGATGGAACCGTAGATCAAACCCCGAAACGTCGGATTTTCAGTGTAGATATAGTCTTTATACGGAGATAGCCGCAGTATGGAGTTCTTTGCGTGGGCTTCATAATGAGTTTTTACCAACTGGGGTAATTTGGCCTCTAACCGGGTGGGGTCGGCTCCTTTCCTGAGTAGTATGAACGTCGAAGCAAAGGTGTTAGACCAGTCAGCGTTTTCCCGAAACCCTGGATTGTCGAGCAGGTTGGCGGCCGGCATCAGCACATCAAACTGTTGCGACGAGTTGGACGGTAGTTTCTCCAGCACGCCCGTAACGGCATATTGGAGCGTGTCGTTGAGCGTCACGTACTTGCCAACCGGGTTGGTTTCCCCGAACAGGTTCTGCGCTATCTTCTCGCTCAGCACCACCGACCGTTTATTCATCAGGGCCGTAGCTGGATTGCCGTATTTGAACGAAAAAGTAAACACCCGAAAAAACGTCGAATCAACGTAACTGGTTGACTCCTGAATACTTTTGCCGCCATATTCAATCCAGGGATTACTCCAGCTTTGGTTGTGCGTACCAAGCTCAATTTCGGGGTAGTCACGCAGCATCTGGTCCAGTAAAGGGTACACCGTTTGGTTACCGCCAACCTCGTCTGGATATTCTGTACGAACGTGATAAATCCGGTCGAGGTTGGCGTGGGTGCTGTCCCAGGTCAGACATTTCTGGGCAAAAAGTACCAGCACAACCACGCAGGCCAGTCCTACCGACAGACCCAGCACATTGATAGCCGTAAAGAGCCGGTTGCGCCACAGCGTCCGAATGGCAATTTTGAGGTAGTTGCGGAACATAGTTGTGGTTAATCGCACCAGACGTAAAAGCGCGTCAGGTAATTTTCTTCCATCACACCACGGCGGGTATAGTTTCTCGACTATACGTGAAAATTCTCAGTAACCACTTTTCCGTCGAACAGGTTAACAATCCGGTGGGCAAAACCGGCATCGTAGGGTGAGTGCGTCACCATGATGATCGTGGTGCCTTCGTCGTTTAACTCGCCTAAGAGTTTCATTACCTCCTCCCCGTTTTTCGAGTCTAAATTACCCGTCGGTTCATCGGCCAGAATCAGTTTAGGCTTGGCAACCACGGCTCGCGCAATGGCCGTGCGCTGCTGCTGACCACCCGATAGCTGTTGCGGAAAGTGATTACGCCGATGCATGATAGCCATACGCTCCAGCGCCATTTCAACGCGCTTTTTACGCTCATCAGGGGGCGTTTTCAGGTACAGCAGCGGCAGCTCTACATTCTCATATACCGTCAGTTCATCGATCAGGTTGAAGCTCTGAAACACGAAGCCGATGGAGCCTTTGCGGAGCTGCGCCCGTTGCCGCTCGGTCATTTTGGCCACTTCGGTACCGTAGAAATTGTACTCTCCGTCGCTGGGATTGTCGAGCAGGCCGAGGATGTTGAGCAGGGTGGATTTACCACAGCCAGACGGCCCCATGATGGCTACGAATTCCCCGTCTTTGACATCCATATTGATGCCGTTTAGCGCGGTGGTTTCTACCTCTTCCGTTGCGAAGAGTTTCTGGAGGTTGATGGTTTGGATCATAAGAGTAATGGAATGGTATGCAGATGATGCATGTTGCAGAATAAGAGGAATAAAATCTGCTTAACACCCTATCATCTGCCTTGTCCGTCGGCTATAAGTTTTAAAATTCTAAGACTTCGTTATCACCAAAATTTTCGTAGCTGCTCGTTATTACCTGTTCGCCCGGTTGAAGACCATCCAGCACTTCATAGTATTCCGGATTCTTACGACCGAGGGTAATACTTCGCTTCACCGCCCGCTTTCCCGACGACTTATCCACGACATAAACCCAGTTGCCGCCCGTGTCGGAGAAGAAGCCACCTACGGGCAACAGCGTAGCTTTAGCCGCTTTGCCTAATTCAAGTTGAATCGGTGACGACTGCCCACGCTTAATACCTTCGGGAGCTCCTTTCGGAAAGACCATATCGACCTCGAACCGGCCACTTTTTACTTCGGGATAGACCCGCTTAATTTCAAGTTCGTGCATTTTACCATTGAATTCAAACTGGCCTTTTAAGCCCGGAAACACCCGGCTGATGTAGTGTTCGTCGACACCAACGCGCATTTTGAAGCCATTCAGGTCGTCGATCTGGCCGATGTTCTGGCCCTGATTGATGTTTGAGCCAACCTCTACGTCCATTGTGCTGAGCATGCCCGACACGGGTGCTTTAACCACCAGATTTTCGAGGGTTTGCTGCCAGAGGGCCACGTTTTTCTGGGTCCGCGAGAGGGTCCCTTCGAGTTGCTGAATTTGTGTTTTAGCATTCTCGTCCTGGTAGCGCTGCGATTCGATTTCAATTTTACGCCGTTCGTTCAGGCCTTCATAATCGCGTTTGGCTTTGAGGTAATCCTGCTCCGAAATTACTTTATCGGCGTAGAGTTTGGCCTGCCGGTCGTATGTATCTTTCAGTTGTTCCAGCTGGTAGTCCAGTTCAGAGAGTGTCCGGCGAAGCTGATAGCGCTCGACTTTGAGCCGCTGCCGGGTGTTCTGCAGGTCGTTAACAAGCCGGTTGGCCTCGGTTTCCTGTTGGAGGAAGGTTAGCTTCAGGTTCTGATTCTCCAGACGCAGGAGAATATCGCCCTGCCGAACCATGCTGCCGCCTTCTACCAGTTTCTGAGTTACGTACCCTCCGGCGATGGCATCGAGCCGAATGGTTTTCAGCGGTTGTACGACGCCCGTAACGGCAATAAAATCCTCAAATGGGCCTGTCGATACGTTGGAAATGGTGATCTTATCTTTTTCTACGTTTAGTTTCGAACGACGGTCAGCAAAGAGAAAAGTGTAGGCCAGCAGACTTATGAGCAGCACACTGCCGCCGGAGAGCATAAGGCGCTGGTTAGTCCAAAATCGTTTAGGTAAGGCGCGATCCATGTTATAGTATTCAAAAGAAAGAATGAACGAGTGAAAGAGCAGATTGACACGTCTAACTACTGCGTTGCTTCAAGTTGAGCCAACGTCGTGCCACATTTATTAAGCTACTGATAACTAATTAGTTAAGCTCCCATTCAATTTATAGTGGTGTCCGCTTTCGGACAAAATCTGTCCGCTTTCGGTGCCGGGCGTTTATACTTTGTGGCACTCACTCCTGTTTTCGTCCATTCACCTCCGCCAGCACGTACGGTAGCAACGTAGTAGACCTCGTGTCGCTATTTATAAACGCATAGGACAACTGACTGACATGATAATAAGGGAATACCGCTATCCTCCGGACATCGAAACCACGGGCGACGAGCGAATCGAATAATTCGGCGGTGGTGAAGACCCGCTGCGGGCTACGCTGTAATTGAACCTGCAGGGCCGAATCGGAGCGAACGTAGCGAGTTGGGCCATTAGCATAAAATTCATACGTCCAGAAACTACCCCCACCTACCCCCATGCCAGGCATATACAACAACGTTGGGCGCTGCGCCGGGCCGGGTTGTTCGTTGACGTAACGAGCAGCCGCCATTCCGGCCTGGTACTGCATTAGTGTTGGGTATATGAACAGGTTCAGAACCCCCGCCAGTATGAGCATCGTGCCTACCATGCGACCCATGAGGGAGTATAGATTATTCAGCCTGAATAACCCAAACGTAATCAATAGAATAGTCAGCACCCAGCCCACAGCCAGACCTATCTGATTAGGTCTGGCTATTACTAACAAACCAATAGATAACGTGATCAACACCAGTCCAAGCATTGTTTGACCAACGGTCCACCAACGTAGAGACGCTGGTTTCAGGTTGACCAGACATTCCGCCGTTATAATGGCGAAAAAAGGAAAAACGATGTTCATGTAATGCGGCAACTGAAAGCCCGACAGTGAAAACAAGGCAAACGTAGCCAGACCAGACCCCAGCGATACGTATTCAGGAGAAGCCAGCCCAATCCGGGCTACGTCAGGTCCAGTACCTGGTCGTTTCACCAACCTCGCCAATGCCCGGCTCACCCCCGCATATAGTGGTAATGACCAAGGCAAAAACGCCCACAGCAGCGTATGGACAAAGAAAAACTTATCCCCGGCTCCTTTAATCGGACCCGTATTGAAGAACCGGCCAAACTGACTATCCCAGAAAAAAAACCTGACACCCGATACACCTCTTTCTCCAAAAACGACCTTCTCAGGGTGAGCATCAAACTGCTGGTAGAGACAGTAAATTTCAGGGAGTGTACACAGAAATGACAGGATAAGGGCCGCGTACCAGCGGAGCTTCAGCAGTTCGCGCCACTGGCCAGTCAGGAGCCAGTGCAGCACTAAACCCGCACCAATGGGCACCAGCACAAACACCCCTTTGGTCATCAGGGCACAGCCGGTTAGCAGCGAGCCAGGCAGAAGATGCCTAAAGCTAGTGCTTCCATGACGACTGCCATCCGCTTCATTCACCCGCCAGAAATGATACACCGCCCCCATTATCAGCCCCATCAGGTACGGTTCAGCCCGCACGTCGGCATTTGAGAGTACGCCGTGGAATGCCGTCAGCAACACCAGCGTGGCTACCTGCGCAACGAGCTTGGGATACATTAACCGGGCAAAGCGGTAGGTATAGAATACGCTGAGCAGAAAGAAAAGCAGGGCCGGAAATTTATACCCGAATTTATTTGGGCCAAAAACCCGGAAGCTAATGGCCGTTACCCAGAATGGAAAATGCGGTTTATCGAGCCAGTCGGTGCCAACGGCGTAAAGATCAACGAAGTTGCCCGACTGTGCCATCACTTTGCTAATGCTAGCATAGAGTGCACCGTCGGGTTCCAGAATCGGTGGTATCAGGCCTGTGGCGTTGAGCAGAATACCGATAGTAACAAGGACGTAAAACCAGGGGGCAGGAAGCGGTAGCGGAGTTTGAGGTTGCGGTGAGCCTGGCATTCTTAAGGAAGAAAAATTGATTCAACTTAACGCATTCGATGTCATAAGGGCCGTTGCGTTCATAAGGCTCAAAGTACGCAAGAAAAAGGCATTCTGCCGTTTAACCGATATACGTGCAACATTCCTTAGAGCCGATTATCTTTGACCTATGCAAGATGCCAAACTACTACTCGTTGACGACGACCCCGACGTACTGCTGGCAGCCCGACTGCTGCTCAAACGGCACGTTAATACGGTAGACATCGAGAAGAACCCCGAGAAACTGCCGTTTTTGCTCAATACGAACCGCTACGACGCCATTGTACTGGACATGAACTTCCAGCGCGATGTTAGCAGCGGGCGTGAGGGATTTGCCTGGCTCGACCGTATTCTCGACATTGACCCTACAGCACGCGTGGTGTTGTTTACAGCCTATGGCGACGTCGAAATGGCCGTTCGGGCTATCAAAGCGGGAGCCGCTGATTTTGTCTTGAAGCCCTGGCAAAACGACAAGTTCTTGGAAACCATTCGGGGGGCTATTCGCAAACCAACCGGAAACCTCCCGGCTACTGAGTCTAACAAACAGGGAGGTCGGTACGCTGATG
>DATHAW010000268.1:0-3918 GCA_035296465.1 Spirosoma sp. | reverse complement strand
TGTAGAAATACTGCGGGTTGAGTGTAGATTGTTTGTTTAAGATCCTCGTCGGTTCCTTCAAACATAATCTGGGTCAGCTGGTAGCCCAGCACCTGATTGGCCTGGTCGAACAAGTGACGTGCCTGCTCTGAATGTTGATATAGGTCCTGTCCCATGCCACGAAATTGTGAGCCCTGTCCAGGAAAAACGTATGCGTTCATAAGGAGAAACCGACTGATAAATGGCTATCGGTGGTGCAAAGTAAGGCCGATAAGAGCATCAGGTCAAGGGAGGCCACCGTTATATGAGGGTTATCTGCCTGAATTGGTGAGCGATCGCAGAGCCCTAAAATATATTCGTAACCAGCGTTATTTGCGGTCCGAAAACAAACAAAAAATTCCTACATACTGTTAGTAAATTAGGTAGTTTGTTGAATTTTTCCTACCTGCCGATTAGACGTAAAAGCACCGAAAAAGTAGGCTAAAGTTGTTTCCGTCGGGATTGTGCTTTAGTTTTGATGCGCCGTTTAAACCGGCTTTTTCTCAATCGGTTAACCACTTAATTTTCGTGCCGTTCATCCTATGGCTTGGGTAACACAAACACTATCCAGCTCCCTCGGCCGCAAGGTCATTATGTCGCTGACGGGACTGTTTTTGAGTTCATTCCTCATCATTCACATGGCTGGCAATTTGCAGCTCTTTAAAGGGGATAACGGGCGGGCGTTCAATGAGTACACGTACTTTATGACGCACAACCCAGTCATCATTACCATCTCCTACTTGCTTTATACCTCCATTCTGGCTCATGCCCTGATGTCCTACGTGCTGACCCGCCATAACCAGGCGTCGAGACCCGTCAAGTATGCGTTCTCACGGCCTGAAGCAAACAGCCCGTGGTCGTCGCGAAATATGGGGATTCTGGGCACTGTATTACTGGTGTTCATTGTCATTCATATGCGAACGTTCTGGTATGAGATGCACTTTGGCTCAGTGCCAATGGCTGAGTATGATGGCAAGCAGTACAAAGACCTGTATGCAGTGGTAAAAGAAGCCTTCTCCCAGTGGTGGTACGTATTATTGTATGTTATATCAATGGCTGCCGTTGGTTTACACCTGGCTCATGGCTTCCAGAGCGGTTTTCAATCACTGGGTATTCGCCACACTAAGTACACGCCAATGATTGAGTTTGTTGGTCGCTATTTCTTTGCCATAATCATTCCGGCTGCCTTTGCGGCCATGCCGATTTATGTGTTTTTGCAAGTTCACGGGATAATTTAAAGAGCGAAAGAGTGAATGAGTGAATGAGCCTAAGCTGCCGTCACTTCTTCGCTCTTTGGCTCATTCACTTTTTCACGATTAACCTTATGAAACTGGAGTCTAAAATACCCGAAGGTCCGCTGGCCGAAAAATGGTCACGGCACAAGTTTGGATTGAAACTCGTGAACCCGTCCAACAAGCGGAAATACGACATAATTGTGGTGGGGACAGGTCTCGCTGGTGCATCGGCAGCTGCGTCGCTGGCCGAACTGGGCTATAACGTCAAGGCGTTTACCTTCCACGATAGCCCCCGACGAGCCCACTCAATTGCCGCTCAGGGGGGGATCAACGCGGCCAAGAACTACCAGAACGACGGCGACAGCGTATTCCGGTTATTTTATGATACAATCAAAGGTGGAGACTACCGTGCCCGCGAGGGTAACGTCTATCGCCTGGCCGAGGTTAGCGTAAACATCATCGACCAGTGCGTTGCGCAGGGGGTTCCCTTTGCCCGCGAATACGGCGGGCTGCTGGCTAACCGGTCCTTTGGGGGAGCGCAGGTATCCCGGACGTTTTATGCGCGGGGCCAGACTGGGCAGCAACTCTTACTGGGTGCCTACTCGGCGCTGAGCCGTCAGGTAACTAACGGCAAAGTGAAGCTGATTACCCGCACCGAAATGCTTGATGTTGTTGTAGAAGGGGGCAAAGCGCGTGGTATCGTTACCCGTAACCTGATTACGGGTAAAATAGAGTCGCACTCCGCCCATGCCGTGTTGATTTGCACCGGTGGTTATGGCAACGTATTCTACCTATCGACCAATGCCATGAACTCCAACGTAACGGCCGCCTGGCGGGCGCACAAGCGGGGGGCATTGTTTGCCAATCCATGTTACACCCAGATCCACCCGACCTGTATTCCGGTAAAAGGTGATTACCAGTCCAAACTCACGCTGATGTCGGAGTCATTACGAAACGACGGCCGGGTATGGGTACCGAAAACAAAGGAGGATGCCGAGAAAATCCGCAAAGGCCAGCTAAAGGCCACGGACCTTAGCGAAGACCAGCGCGATTACTTTCTGGAACGTCGGTATCCATCGTTTGGTAACCTGGTGCCGCGCGATGTGGCCTCACGCAATGCCAAGTACGTGTGCGACGAAGGCCGGGGTGTAGCCTCCACGGGTCTGGCCGTGTACCTGGATTTTGCCGATGCCATTAAGCGCGACGGCAAGAAAACGATTGAAGCCAAGTACGGTAACCTGTTCGAGATGTACGAAAAAATCATCGACGAAAATCCGTACGAGACACCGATGATGATTTATCCAGCCGTTCACTACACGATGGGTGGACTTTGGGTCGATTATAACCTGATGACTACTGTACCCGGTCTGTATGCGCTGGGCGAAGCGAATTTCTCCGATCACGGAGCTAACCGCCTTGGCGCTTCGGCACTAATGCAGGGTTTGGCCGATGGCTATTTCGTGATTCCCTATACGGTGGGCGATTACCTGGCCACCATAGGTCCGGCCGACAAAGTGTCGGTTGACAACCCGGCCTTCAAGGAAGCCGAGCAGAACGTAATCAGTATGACCGAGCGGTTCCTGACAATTAAGGGAACCGAAACGGTCGATAGCTTCCACAAGCGACTGGGTCACATCATGTGGGAGTACTGCGGTATGTCGCGTAACGCGGAGGGACTGAAAAAAGCAAAGGGCATGATTCAGGATCTGCGCAAGGAGTTCTGGAGTAATGTGCGGGTCATGGGTGAGGGCGATGAGATGAACCAATCGCTCGAACATGCGGGCCGGGTAGCCGATTTTATTGAACTCGGCGAGCTGATGGTCGATGATGCCCTGGCGCGTGACGAATCCTGCGGAGGACACTTCCGCGAGGAGTTCCAGACTGAAGAAGGTGAAGCCCTGCGCGACGATGCCAACTTCACCTACGTGGCGGCCTGGGAGTATCAGGGTGATAACAAACCTGCGTTGCTCAGCAAAGAACCGCTTGAGTTCGAGAATGTTAAACTGACTCAGCGTAGCTACAAATAGATGTTACCCCTCGTTACGTTGTGTTGGTGCGCTATGCCTAGGCAACGGCAGAATTGCTCAGCGTAATAAGGGTGATCAACAATTTTTCTGATAAGATGAAAGTCAATCTGAAAGTCTGGAGACAGAAAAACAGTAATACGAATGGTAAGCTGGTGGAATACCAGTTGGACAACATATCGCCGGAGATGTCGTTTCTGGAGATGTTCGACGTGCTGAACGGCGAACTGACCAAGAAAGGCGAAGAAATTATTGCCTTTGACCATGACTGCCGTGAGGGTATCTGCGGCTCATGCAGTATGTATATCAATGGGCGGGCACACGGTCCTCAAACCGGGGCTACTACCTGCCAGTTGCACATGCGCTCATTCAACGACGGCGACACAATTGTGGTTGAACCCTGGCGTTCGCGGGCCTTTCCGGTCATCAAAGACCTGATGGTCGACCGCTCGGCCTTCGACCGCGTGGTTCAGGCAGGCGGATACGTATCGGTAAATACCGGTTCGGCCCGCGATGCCAATGAAACCCCCATACCCCGTAACATCGCCGATGAAGCGATGGACGCAGCCCAGTGCATTGCCTGTGGGGCCTGCGTGGCGGCCTGCAAAAACGCATCGGCTATGCTTTATGTAGCGGCTAAA
>DATHAW010000267.1:0-2804 GCA_035296465.1 Spirosoma sp. | reverse complement strand
CAAAAGACCATAACGTATCGGTGGCTCGGATTGCACTGGCCTGGGTGCTGGCTCAGCCGGCCGTAACCAGCGTTATCATCGGCGCAAAAAACACCGATCAGCTTATGGACAATATTAAAGCCGCTGACCTTAGCCTGACCTCTGAGCAGTTGGCCACTCTGGACCAGGCCAGCTCCCGGCCAAAACCGTATCCGCAGTGGATGATTGAGCGGCAGGGACGAGATCGGACAGGACCATCCAACTTTGCGCCGAAACCTGTCGTCGAGATGAAGTAATTGATATTTAGCAGCGGGTAATCACTACCCGCTGCTAAAAATTTTACAGAACTCTGCCCGGGGGTGAGCCCGTCTGGCGGGATGAGTGTCCTTTCAATCGTAAGGCGGCACGCACATACTCGGTCGCCGTTTTCCGAATTAGATCGGGGTCAAAAATCCCAACGGACCGACCACGATGTTCATATTCTGTCGTCTCGCCGGTGAGCAAGTCATAAATACCACAAGGGGTCAGGTCATATTCCTTATAGCCCCAAAACAGGAAATCGGTTGCGTCGTCTGAGTCATCAAACCCAAGCGCGTAACAGGTATCATACTGAACGAAAACGGCCATGAATCGCATATTGGCCAATACGCCGGGAAGAACCAATTAGTTGCGTTGGACCGCTAAATAAATGACCTGCCCCTGGGCAGTAGGTTGACGGGCCGACACTCAGGCTTAGGAGGTTAAAAATCAACGTTAGAGAAACGGGGGTTTACCACTGAGTTTTTGATGGAGCCAAACGTATAGCTTAGGCCTACGGAGGAATAGTAATTGAAATTAGTTGGTAGCTGACGGCCGTTCAGTAGAAACTGGTTTGGATCTCCACTTTCCTTGGCCAGTGAAATCTGATTGCGAATCAGGCTGGCACTACCCGTTACCCGCAGCAGCAGCCCTTCAATAATCCGCCACGATACGTCCATATCGAAACTCAGTCGATTTTTGCTCGTGTCGTGCAAATATTGATACCCTGATACCCCCGCACTCAGTGTACCCCATGGCTCAATCATGCCGAAAACGCCGGTCAACTGATGAAACGGCAGCATCTCGGCCGTTTTGTCGTAAATAGTCGGTTCAAGGTAACGTAGTGAACGAATGCCAATCTGGTAGATACCACGAAACTGCCGACGCGTCACCTCCGACACTGGGAAAAAGCTGTACTCCAGCGCGGGCGACAAACTCTGCGAAAAAGCCATATTCTGGTAAACGGAGTGGTATCCCTTATAAAAACCGCCCGCCGACCAGTGTTCGGAAAAGCTCCGGACGTAGAGTGCCGACAAAGCATATTCAACGTTCGTGACGCTGATGTTCTCGTTTTTTACCCGATACCGGTTGCGGATAATATTGTAATAAGCATTGAAATTGAACTTGGATGCTAGGGTTACCCGGTTGATTTTTAAGTCGTTGTTCAACTGAAGATAATTTTTGTTGCTCTCCCCATTAGCCGTTGCGTTGGCACTAATGATAAACACCCAAAAATGCCACGGGTCAGGCTGGGGTTTATCGGTGGGTTGAGCCTTTCGCTTGGGAAAGACAATGGCCACCTGTTGCACAAAACTGGTTTCGGCCATGAACCGTACCAGCCCTAACTTGAGTCGCTGCACAAATTCCTTGCGAATCATGGCGTCCGTGTCGGTTTGCTTCGTGGTAAACCGCAGGGTGTCTACTGAACTGGCATGACGATTTTTTCCCAGTAGGGTTAGCGTGTATTCTTGCCCACCAGCACCGGTAGCCTGGTTTGTCACCAGAATCTCAATATCGCACTGTTGGCGGTCACGCACATAATCGAAAAACGGTAGTTCAGCACGTACATAGTCGTCATAACAGTTGATGTTGGTACAGTTGAGAAACAGTTTGGGCGGTAGAATAAGGGTGTCTTTTACTACCGGGGGAGGAATCGCATTTCTGGACCGGCGAACAGACTGGGCTGATGAGTATACGGTACTCATCAGCCAAAGGAGAAGAAAGAGATATCTCATAGGGCGTTAAGCTTTTATGCCTAAGCCCAAAAAGTCTATTTTGTTGTGAGTAATTAGGATTCTATCCAGAATAAAGAAAAATAGATCTTTATGGCCTCCTGGCTGATAGCATTACGCGTTATTCTCTTTCGTCAAGCTGTCTACGCCAAATATCGTGTCCAGCATCTGCCCGAAGGCTTCCTGCCATGGAGCTGTCACAGTAATTTCTTCACCTGAAATAGGGTGGTTAAATTTAATTTGCCGGGCATGGAGTAGCATCGTGTTCATGCTAAAACGCTCTAGGAACAGTTTGTTCTGCTTGTTGCAGCCATGAGGCCGGTCACCGATGATGGGGTGAAGAATGTGCGCCATGTGCCGGCGCAACTGGTGCATCCGGCCGGTGCTTGGCGTCAGTTCAACCAGCGAATACCGTGACGTAGCGTGTTTGCCAAATGGCATATCAACCTCTGTGCGCCGGAGCGTTTTCAGCGCTGTGAAAGCGTCCTGCAATATGCCCGAACCTGAATGCCCATCATCGCGTCGGAGAGGGTAGTCTATGGCCTGCTCGTCAGGTGTGTAGCCACGCACGATGGCGAAGTATGTCTTGGCAACCTCGCCTTCCATAAACTGTTGCTGCATCCGGGCATTCATGCCTTCGTTCAGGGCAAATAGCAGCACTCCGCCCGTTTTTCGGTCCAGCCGATGCACTGGATACACACGCTGCCCCAACTGATCGCGCAGAAGCTGCACGGCAAACTCGCTGGCCTCCGCTGCGATTGGCGACCGGTGGACCAGCAGCCCGTGCGGTTTGTT
>DATHAW010000266.1:0-3488 GCA_035296465.1 Spirosoma sp. | reverse complement strand
CTCAGCCATAGCTTATTTTACCCCTTCGGCGCGTTTCAGCACCAGCGATACGGAGTTCAGGCAGTACCGCATTCCGGTGGGTTTGGGGCCGTCGTTGAATACATGACCGAGGTGGGCGTCACATACATTGCACAATACCTCAGTACGAATCATGCCATGGCTGAAATCTTTTTCCAGCCGAATACGCTCTTCCTCAATGGGCTCCGTAAAGCTTGGCCAGCCGGTGCCCGACTCGAATTTGGTTGTCGACTCGAATAACTCGGTGCCGCAGCACACGCAGGCATATAAGCCCGGCTCGTGCGATTCGCAATACGCTCCGGAAAAAGCCCGCTCTGTGCCTTTACCCCGGGCTACGCGGTACTGCTCCGGCGTTAGCTGCTGCCGCCACTCTTCGTCGGACTTGATAACTTTCTGAATCATAGTCAATCAGACAATAAGTTAATGATATGGGTATAAACGTAAAACGACCACTGGTCCGATTTGTCTTTTAGAGCATGTAAATTTGCACTTATATGTCGGTTGTCCGAATTAGCGTTCAAGCGGACAAACTACGCATTAATGACTACACGGCAGATTTTACAGCAGTTTTGGGGGTACACCACCTTTCGTCCCCTGCAGGAGGACGTAGTGAACAGGGTGCTGGCCCGGCAGGATGCGCTCGTGCTGATGCCCACTGGTGGGGGCAAATCGGTCTGTTTTCAGGTGCCTACGCTGGCCATGAAGGGCGTTTGCCTCGTTGTCACGCCCCTCATCGCGCTCATGAAGGATCAGGTTGAGCAACTGCGCCGACGGGGCATTCCGGCAGCGGCCATCTACTCCGGAATGAATTACCGCGAGATCGACACCACCCTCGACAACTGCATCTACGGCAACATCAAGTTTCTCTATCTCTCGCCCGAACGACTCCGTACCGAAATCGTGATCGAACGTACGAAACTGATGACCGTTTGCCTGCTGGCCGTTGACGAAGCGCACTGCGTGTCGGCCTGGGGATACGATTTTCGGCCGCCTTACCTGCAAATCGCCGAGTTTCGTGCGCTTATTCCCGATACGCCCGTCATTGCCCTGACGGCCTCTGCCACGCCCGAGGTGCAAACCGACATCCTGGATAAACTGGCCATGCGGTCACCAGCTGTGTTTCGGCAGACATTTGCCCGCCCAAACCTGTCCTATTCGGTGATGCTGGAAGAAAACAAGGAAGACCGACTGCGACGTATTCTCGAACGCGTACCGGGCAGCGCCATCGTTTACGTCCGGAGCCGTAAACAAACCCAGCAGGTGGCCCAAATGCTCATTCGACAGAATATAGCCGCCGACTTCTACCACGCAGGACTGACCAACGAGCAGCGATCCGCGAAACAAGACGCCTGGATTCAGGATAAAACCCGGGTAGTCGTAGCGACCAATGCCTTCGGGATGGGCATCGATAAACCCGATGTGCGTGTGGTCGTTCACCTCGACATACCCGATTCGCTCGAAGCGTATTACCAGGAAGCAGGCCGCGCGGGGCGCGACGGTCAGAAAGCATACGCCGTGATGCTTTATACAACCGGCGATTTGGAGAACCTCCTGTTTCGTACTGAGCAGTTATACCAGCCGGTGGCTATGCTGCGTCGCGTATATCAGGCCATTGCCAACTACACGGCGGTACCACTTGGCGGGGGTGAATTCAGCAGTTACGATTTCGACCTGAGCGCGTTTACCACTACGTTCAGCCTGCCCCCGCAGGAAACCCACTACGCCCTGAAGCAACTGCAACTGGAAGGATTCATTCAACTGAACGAGAACTATTACCGACCTTCCCAGCTAACGCTGACGATGGACAACCGGCAACTTTATGAGTTTCAGGTGCTGAATCCACGTTATGACGGATTCATTAAGCTGATTTTGCGGATGTACGGCGGGGAAGTATTCACTGAGTTCATCACTATTTCGGAAACGGCGCTGGCACTGGCGTTTAAAATTAACCAGAATGAGATTGTGCAACTGCTGGAGCAGTTGCACCAGCGTAACGTTATCATCTACGAGAAACAGAAAGACAAACCCCAGCTCACATACCTAACACCCCGCTACGATGCACCCTCGCTGCCCATCAACCTTGCCGAACTAACCCGGCGCAAGGAGCTGGCAATCCGCAAAGTAGAGTCTGCTAGTCGCTACGCCGAACACCCCACTCAGTGCCGGACGCGCCTGTTACAGGCTTACTTCGGCGAAGAACCCGGCGACCGCTGCGGCATTTGCGACAATTGCCTCAAAAACAAGAAAGCTTCGGAAGGGTCAGTTCCCTCGTCGGCCGTGCGGGAGCAGGTTCGCGACTACGTAGCGTTAGCCAATGGCCCTGGCGTATCGCCCAAGCAATTATCCTACCACTTCGCCCAAACCGACGCCGACGCCCTGGCCCAAACGGTGAAGCAAATGCTGGCGGAGGAAGAAATAAAGTATAACAAAAATGGAAACCTAACCTTAAATCAGTGAGCTTACCGCATCAGTATGTTCATTGGAACTAGACTTTATAGGTAACGAGTGCGAAAAAATAGAGTTATGCCTGTCTGCTTATCCATGAGATTCCTTCGATGCGCCCCCTTACTTTTCATAACGTTATTCGTTACGTCTCTTTACGGACAAACGATGGGGAAAGGCGACCGCATCAGCGGACCTAATTTTGCAACCCGCAGCCCGATTCTGGGACGGCATGGCATGGTAGCAACCAGCCACCCACTGGCAACTCAAATTGGTCTGGATGTCTTGAAGCGGGGCGGCACCGCCGTCGATGCGGCCATTGCCGCCAATGCTGCGCTGGGCGTTATAGAACCAAATAACTGCGGTATTGGAGGAGATTTATTTGCCATTGTCTGGTCGGCCAAAGACCGGAAACTGTACGGCCTCAATGCCAGTGGACGTTCCGCTAAGGGATTAACATACGACGCACTACGAACTCAGTTGGGAAGCCGGTCCCAGATTCCGCTATATGGTCCGCTGTCGGTTTCGGTGCCGGGAGCCGTGGATGGCTGGTTTCAGCTTCATCAGCGGTTTGGCAAGCTTTCCATAGGCAACCTTCTGGCCCCCAGCATTCAGTATGCAAAAGAAGGAGCCCCTGTACCGCAGGTAATTGCCTACTCCTGGCAGGTGGCGGCAGATAGGCTAGCCGCTAATAGGGCCGACATAACTGAGTTCGACAATTTCCGACGAACGTTTTTGATCAATGGCAAAGCACCTACAGAGGGGCAGAGGTTCCGAAACCCCGACTTAGCGGCTACGTACGAAACGATTGCGACGGGCGGGCGGGACGCGTTTTATAAAGGAAAGCTGGCTGATGCTATGGACCGCTATGCCCGTCGAACGGGTATGCCTCTGCGTAAGACTGATCTAGGTGCTCACAAAAGCACGTGGGTAGAGCCCGTATCGGTTAACTACCGGGGTTATGATGTGTATGAAATGCCGCCCAACGGCCAGGGCATCGCGGTATTGCAGATGCTCAACATTCTGGA
>DATHAW010000265.1:0-6613 GCA_035296465.1 Spirosoma sp. | reverse complement strand
GGAGTGAACATTGTCTGTTTTGCCTGGGCAGAAATCAGCATATCGCTATATAGGGCCTGATCCCAGCGATATAAATCCTCCACGGTCGAATACAGGGAACCAGCCGCATACGGAAGGGACATATCTAAATAAGGTGCGTTAACGTAGCTGCCATTTCGTTTCTCGTAACCCGCTGCCCGCTTTGCAATCAATGGGCCCGCCAAATCATAGCCTGTATCGCCCAATTTTAGGGGAGTGGTTATACTTTCTTTCAGAACAGTTGCGTATGATTTGCCCGTTACTTTTTCAAGGATAACGCCCAACAGGAAATAACCGGAGTTGTTATACGAGAATTTGGTACCGGGTTCAAACTCCAGGGGCAGGTCAGAAAACTTTTTTGTGAAGGCTTCCGGCGTGTAGGGATCACGACTGTCGTTCTCGAAGAACTTTGGGAACCCGGTGTAACTGGGAATGCCGGACGTGTGCGTCAGCAGGTGATGAATCGTGATTTTATCGCCCGTCGCTTTTGGATAATCAGGTAAATAATCAGTTATTTTCCCGTCCAGCTTTAGTTTGCCCTGTTCCACCAACTGCATGATGAGCATGGCCGTAAACTGCTTGGTAATGGAACCAAGCCGAAATTTTGTGTCGGGTGTGTTGGGAATTTTCCACTCCATGTTAGCCATGCCATAGCCTTTTTTGAAGACCACCTGACCTTTTTCGCCCACTAACACTGTACCATTAAATTGACCGTTTGCTACGTATTGGCTAACAAGGGCGTCGAGTTTTTTGGCTTTATCCTGAGCAAAAAGCGGCAAAGCAGCCAGCCCAAGCAATAGGGCAACCAATTGGGTACACTGCTTAAATGTCATCGCATTCATAGATAAGAGGAGGTTTGGTTAAAGTAAAAACAGATTCCATACCAAAGTACAGAATCTGTTTTTGTCGTGGTAAAATCTTTGTATGAACGGCTGTACCGGCTTAAGGCTGACTGCAAACGCGGCTATTTAGTGCGCCACCAGCCAGTTTTCGCCCACCCCGATACCGGTGTCCATTTTAACGCCCATTGGAATCGCGTTCTGCATGATGCGGTTTATATTCTCGCGCAGGTAGTCGAGTTCGTCGCGGTGGGCATCGAAAACTAGTTCGTCGTGTACGGTCAGAATCATTTTCGACTTTAGCCGCTCCCTGCGCATGAACTCATGAATCTGGATCATCGCAATCTTGAGCATATCGGCCGCACTCCCCTGGATGGGTGCATTTACGGCGTTACGTTCGGCAAACATCCGGTCGGTAATATTGCGCGAATTGATGTCGCGCAAATACCGACGCCGGCCCAGAATCGTTTCGGCGTATCCAAAGCCCCGTGCCTTTTCGATACACTGGTCGATGTAGGCTTTAACCGCCGGGAAACCCGCAAAGTATTCCTCAATGATTGTGCCCGCTTCTTTGCGTGGTATCTTCAGCCGCTGGGCCAGTCCGAAGGATGAAATGCCGTAGATGATACCAAAATTGATGGTTTTGGCTTTCCGGCGCATGTCGCCCGTTACGTCGCTCAACCCAACGTGGAACACCTTGCTGGCCGTTTGGGTGTGAATGTCGACCCCGTTGTTAAAGGCGTCGAGCATGGTTTGATCGCCACTGAAAGCCGCCATGATCCTAAGTTCGATCTGCGAATAGTCGGCCGACATAATCAGAAATTCTGGTCCTCGCGGCACAAATGCTTTCCGAATCTCCTGACCCCGTGGTGTCCTGATCGGGATGTTTTGGAGGTTTGGATTTGCCGACGACAGCCGCCCGGTGCTGGCTACGGCCTGGTTAAACGAGGTATGAATACGGCCGGTACGCTTGCTGATGAGCAGCGGCAAAGCATCGACGTAGGTGTTTTTGAGTTTGATCAGTTCGCGGTAGTCCAGAATCTTGCGGGCAATCTCGTGTTCTTCTTCGAGTTTCGACAGAATTTCTTCGCCAGTAGCGTACTGCCCAGTTTTAGTCTTCTTGGCGTTTTTGTCAAGCTTAAGTTTGTCGAACAATATTTCGCCCAACTTCTTCGGTGACCCAACATTAAAAGACTCGCCCGCAATTTCAAAGATCTCCTGCTGCACCTGCTTCATATCTGCGTCGAGCGTAGCCGATAAATCTGCCAGTGCGTTTGTGTCGATGGTAATGCCTTCGAGTTCGAGGTCGGTGAGCACCTGCACGAGTGGCATTTCTACCTGATCGAAGAGTTTATTTAAATTATCTTTTTCGAGCCGGGGGGCAAAGGCATTGCGAAGTTGCAGCGTAATGTCAGCGTCTTCGCCCGCATAGTCGACTACCTTCTGCACATCTACATCACGCATAGTCAGTTGCCCCTTGCCTTTCCGGCCAATCAGCGCTTCAATCTCTACCGGCTGATAATTCAGGTACGTCATGGCCATCATGTCCATATTGTGGCGCATTTCCGGCTCAATGAGGTAGTGGGCAATCATGGTGTCGAAAAGCCGGCCCTGCACGTCCACGCCGTACTTCTTCAGCATCAGCAGATCGTACTTCAGGTTCTGCCCGATCTTTTCAATCAGCGGATTCTCAAACACCGGTTTAAACTCATCTACAATGGCCTGCGCGTCGGCCCGGTCGGGCGGGATGGGTACGTAGTACGCTTCGCCGGGGCGGTAGGCAAACGACAGCCCTACCAGATCGGCCTCGACGGGATCTATGGCGGTGGTTTCCGAGTCGAAACAGATGCTCGTCTGAAGGGTTAAGTACGCAATCAGGCTCTTCCTGAGTTCGGGCGTATCGACCAACCGATAATCGTGCTTAACGGATAAGATTGTTTTCCGCCGTTCGGGCTGATACTCGTCAATTTCGTAATCAGGATACACATCCAGATAGGCAGGTGTATCCACACCGGGCGCATCCACCGATACGTCGGACCGGCCGGGCGCATCCGTCTCGGTCACTTCTGCTCCAATTGTATCATCGGTCGTAATTGTCTCGGTTACGATGTCTGGGGTGGCTGTCGACGCTGATGCAGCCGGGGCTGTCACCTTTGTCCGTTTAGTTTTTGGTTTTACCGCTGGAGCTGGTTCAGCCGGTGGCGGGTCGGCCGAGTCGAAATCGAATGGCAGATCATCAGCCCCGGAGGGTTGAACCGCGCTCATGTTGGAGAACGGCATGAAACCAGGCTGGTCGTCGCCGGGCGAATCGAACAGATTCATCTGGGGCGACTGCTCCTGCTGAAAAGCTGCAGGCAGGGGCTTCTCGTCGTAGCTGCCGCCCAGCAGCCTGGTTTTCATCTGCCGAAATTCAAGTTCGTCCAGCAACGCGGCTAATCGGGGTTTATCGTAGTCGGTATGTCGCAGGAGGTTTTCGTCAAACCCCACCGGCACATCGAGATGGATTGTCGCCAGCTGCTTGGACAGCATACCCTGCTGGGCAAAATTTACGACGTTTTCTTTCAGTTTGCCTTTGAGCTGGTCGGCGCTGGCAATCAGGTTTTCGATGGAGCCGAAGTCGGCAATAAGTTTTTGGGCGGTTTTTTCGCCAACACCGGGGATGCCGGGTATGTTATCGACCGAGTCGCCCATCAGGCCCAGCATATCGGTTACCTGCTCGATCCGCTCGATCTGCCAGCGGTCCAGCACCTCCTGAATACCTAATTTTTCGGCGGGCTTACCCATAAAAGCAGGTTTGTAGATGTGGACATGCTCCTCCACTAACTGGCCATAGTCCTTATCGGGCGTCATCATATATACCTCAAAACCAGCCGCCGATGCTTTCTTGGCAATGGTTCCGATGATGTCGTCGGCCTCGTAGCCGTCCATGATCAGCATTGGAATGCGCATGGCTTCAATAATCTGTTTGATGTAAGGCGTGGCCACGCTGATGTCTTCGGGCTGCGACTGCCGGGTGGCCTTATACATCGGAAACTGCTGGTGACGGAAGGTCTTCTTCGATGAGTCGAAGGCAACGCCAATATGGGTGGGTTTTTCCTTGGTCAGCACCTCAATCATGGCGTTCATAAAGCCAAAGACGGCGGATGTATTTACCCCGCGCGACGAGATGCGGGGCGATTTGCTGAAGGCGAAATGAGCACGGTAAATAAGTGCCAGTGCGTCGATTAAAAAAAGTTTTTTGGTTGGTTTTGCCATGCGATACGAGCTGAAAACAAAGGGTAGAGGTCGGCAGTCTGGCCTATAGTTAAACTTGCCGAAGCCAACAAATTGAAGCCATAACGTAGAGATACTTTATATACAAAGCCAGTCTATTAAAACAGTCAGCCCGACCGGTCGGGCTGACTGTTTTAATAGACTGGCTATCGCCCGCTTAGGGCATTAATACCCGGTCGATCTTGTGTATAACACCATTCGTTGCCGTGATGTCAGGCGTAATGATTCTGGAAGCTGTTCCGCCATTGCCTTTGCCGGTTACGGTTACGCCCGTCGTACTTACGCCCATCGTAACGGTCCCAGTTTGAACAGTAGGGATGGCTGCGCCGTTGGCTAACGTTGGTGAGTAAGCACGAACACCCGGTACAACGTGATAGGTGAGGATGTTGGTCAGGGTGGCTTCGGGTGCTGCATTAATGGCGGCCGCATTGGCAAAACCGGCGGCCCGGAAGGCGCTGTTGGTAGGGGCAAAAACGGTCAGGGGCGTAGTTCCGCCCAGTGCTGAGGTTACTACCGTACCACCCCGCAGGGCAGCAGCCACCAGCAGGCTTAGGCTGGTGTCGGCCTGGGCCACGGCCAGGATGTTGCCCATGGGGGGCATCAGCACCCGATCAATGATGTGCACCACCCCGTTGCTGGCCTGCACGTCGGTCTGCACTACCCGTGCGCCGTTTACCGATACGCCCGTTCCCGACGCAGCTTTGGTGACGTAAACCGTACCATTGGCAGAGAGAGCTGTTTGTTGGGGCGTTTGTCCGACTGCAATTGCCGAAGCGGGTACCGAACCACTCAGCACATGGTATTGGAGAATGTTGGTCAACGTGGCTACCGGTGCGGCATTGATGGCCGCTGCGTCGGCAAAACCAGCTGCCCGGAACGCGTCATCATTTGGCGCAAAGACCGTGAACGGCCCCGTTCCTGACAGGGTAGCGCCCAGCCCGGCCCGATTAATGGCTGCTGTAAGTAGCGAAAACTGGCTGTTTGAGGTAACTAATTCGGCAATGTTTCGCGCGGTCGGTACGGTTATCGGGTTTTCATCACCTTTACAGCCAGTAAGCAGTACCGCAATGGCGAATGCCAAAGCGCTTAACAGGCCAGATGCCCGTCGGTTGTTTTTTAATTGGTTAGCAATCATCGTAGTTTGAGTTGATTTGTATAAGGAACGCCTGGCTAACGCAACCAGTGCTTTTTCGGAACCCTTCAGACGCTATTTAGTTTGGCCCAAACCGAAAAAGCTTCACAAACCCTTTACTGGCCGTCTCCCTACGTAAAGATTACGGCAGTAAGACCCGGTCTATCTTGTTAATGACGCCGTTGGTAACCGTAATGCCGGGCGCAATAACTTTTGGAATGACGGTTCCATTCCCCCGACTTTTTATCCCCAGTGCGTTGCCGGTGCCCGTGGTAATGGTCAGTGAGCCACCACCAGCAGTTGTAATGGCCGTACCATTGAGAAGGGTAGGCGAATAAGCACGAACACCCGGAATGACGTGATTCGTTAAAATACTGGTGATTGCTGTTACCTGAGCTTGTTTAATGGCTGTTGTGTCTGAAATTCCGTCCAAGCGAAGGGCCATATTCGTTGGGGCAAATACCGTAATAGGACCAGGGCCACTCAGGGTCTTGATAATGTCAGGCCCTGCCCGGTTTATGAGGGCCACTAACAGGCTTAAGCTGGTATCGGCCTGGGCCACCGCTAGGATGTTGCCGGTTGGGGGCATCAGCACCCGATCAATGACGTGCACCATCCCATTGCTGGCCAGCACATCGGCCTGCACTACTCGCCCTTCATTAATGGAAAGGCCCACTCCCCCCGTGGTCGATGCGGCTTTGCTGAAGTAGACCGTACCGTTGGTGGCCAGGGCCGTGGCCTGAGCAGTTTGCCCCGTGGCGATGGCTGAGCCGGCTACTGATCCGTTAATGAGGTGGTACTGTAGGATGTTGGTCAGGGTGGCTACCGGGGCGGCATTGATGGCGGCTGCATCGGCAAAGCCAGCGGCCCGGAAGGCATCGTCGGTGGGGGCAAACAGGGTGAAGGGTCCTGCCCCGGCCAGTGTGGTGGCGAGTCCGGCGCGGTTGAGGGCTGCCGACAACAGCGTAAACTTGCCATTCGAACTCAGTAACTCGGGGATGGTGCGGGGCACTGGTAAGGCAATTTCGTTTGCTTTGTTTTTGCAGCCGGTAAACGTCAGAGTAAACACCAGCAGTGACGTAAGTAAGCGACTAATCGGTTGGAAACGGGTGTAGCGTAACGTATCGATCATGACAAGGTTATTGGTAAATCAGGTAGCGGACAATTAGTAGCGTTGGCTTTGCTGGGCAGATTTTAGGAAACACCCGGCTGCCTGATACCCGGTTACTACAGCATTACTAGCCACCTAATCACCAGCATGAAATGAACAAACAGGCGCGGATGGTCAATAAGTCATCACCTTTCAGTCAATCTGACCGAGAATCAGTCAGGTGAGTGAGGGCAGTGCAGG
>DATHAW010000264.1:0-2493 GCA_035296465.1 Spirosoma sp. | reverse complement strand
CGAACCACACCGCAACGAATACCTGTCGATTCTGGCCGAGCCGGGTGCCCTGACCGCCGAATTAAACTGGTACCGGGCCATGGACGTAGACAAACTTATGTCAGGCAAGAGGCTTAACCAGCCGATTACCCGCCCAACGCTGTTTATTTGGGGAAGTAAGGATTTCGCCATTGCCCCGTCCGTCGTCACCAAACAGCGACCGTTCATTCGGGGACCGTACAAAGAAATTCGCCTTAACGCGGATCATGCGCTGATCCAACACGAAGAGAAGGCCGTCATTGAGGCTGTGCTGAAGCATTTGAAGACCACTTATCTGTAAAATCACATTGGGTGAATGCTGTGGCCACCGTCCAGCACAATGCCCTGACCGGTCATGAAGTCGCTGTGTCTGGAGGCCAGAAAAACGGCAACGCCTTCCATTTGTTCCAGCGTACCGACTCGCCCTGACGCTGACCGACGCTGAGCGGCTTCCTGAAAAGCCGATGACGTTTCGACCGACATATCGGTTTCGACAAAGCCGGGCAGAATAGCGTTAACCTGAATGTTGTTGCGGCCCAGTTCAATGGCTAAGGCTCTGGTCAGCCCCAGCACGGCCGCTTTAGTGGTACCATACCCGGCAGCATACCCCATCCCCAGCACGGCTGCTTCCGACGACGTAACGATCAGTTTGCCCGGCGCTTTCCGTTCCAGCAGGTGGGCAATCATGGGCTTATAGGTGTTCACAACGCTGTTGAGATTCAGGTTCAGCACGGCATTCCAGTCGGCGGTGTCCATTTTGTGCAGCATTCCCGGCTTCCCCGATCCGCCCGCGTTGGCAAAGCAGACGTCAACTTTGCCAACCTGAGCAACAGTTTCAGCAAAGGTTTTCAACACCTGTTGCTCATCGGTAACGTCGCAAATGAAAGCGGCTACAGTTCCGCCTAAGTCGCGAAGTTGCCGGAGTGCATCGGCATTTTTTTGTTCGTTACGGCCCCAGACGACCACCGTAGCGCCAGACTTGGCCAACCCCCTGGCAAACGCCAGGCCGATGCCGCCATTACCCCCCGTTACTAAGGCAACCTGCCCCGTCAAATCAAACAAGTTCATAATGTTAGTCGAGTCGTTTAAGCCGGTTTACCGACGTGGGTGAGGTGGCCGGAAATTCGGCTAAGCTGAGCAGGTTGCCATCGGGGTCGCGCAGAAAAACGGTGGTTGAGTCGGTGGTGGAAACCGGGGGCGACAGAAAGGTAATTCCAGCCGCACGGAGTCGCTGAAACTCGCGACCGAGGTTGCTCACCTCAAAGCTGACATGAGTATAGCCGATTTGCGTATAGGGTAACGGGCGTTCCGGCAGGCGGGTTGGCGGATTGTCGAACTGCCAGATTTCGACCACCATATTGCCCGTTCTGAACCAGGCGGCCCTTAGTTTCAGGCTGTCGATGTTGGCGATGTCGTCTAGCTTCGGGCTGTTGCGGATATTGTCAATTCGATTATGTGGCTTCACGCCCAGCAGTTTGGTATAAAATTCAACCAGCCGGTCAATATCGGGCGTGACGAGGGCAACGTGACCCATCCAGACCGAATCGGCAAAGGGTGGTTTGTCCAACTGTTCCAACTCGTACAAGATACCATCGGGGTCTTTGGCGTAGGCGTATTGAATACCATAGCCCCGGTCAACCGGCACGGCTCCCCGGCTGACGATAGTCCCGCCGGAGGCTTTTGACTTGGCGTACAGGACCGAAGCCGCCGGTGCCTGGTAGCAGACGTGCGTGATACCCGGCCCCTGAACGGGCATTGCACTGGCCGGTTTGTCCGCAGCCCCGTCGAACTGATTGAGTTCAATCTGCCCGTTGGGCCCACGTAGCAGCACTACGTTTCGGGATACGTGCGGGATACCACTTTTTTTCTCGACTGGCACCTTACCGGCTACCTGATACCGACGAACCTCAGCCAGGCCAATGGCCCGCGTATAAAACAGGGCGGCCCGGTCCAAATCCCGAACGGACAGGCTGACATGATGAATGCCTTTTATGCCGGACGTAGCGGTAAGGCTGGCCGGCTGTTGGGCCAGTATGGTGCCTGAATAGGCAAGCCACGCCGACAATACGGTTAGTATTCGTCTCATTTCGCCGATGGTTTGGGTGTAAGAGTGAAGGCTAATAATACATTACCCGCTTTCTCGCCAAACTTGGCATAACCGGAATTTACAAAAAGTTGATTACCAACAACTACCGGTCCCGCTGAGTCGATGGTGCCGCCCGACGCCCTCACGCCGTTTACAGCGTCAAACGCCTGATCGGTGTTGAACTCCCACAACGTCCGCCCATCGGCTGTCGAATACGCATGAAGCATTCCGTCCAGTGAACCGCCGAAGACGACGCCTGGTATCAGCGTTATGGCCGCCGACAGACCAGGGGCGCATACCCATTTTGTACCTTTCTCGCAGCGATCTTTCCCGATGGCCGACCACTTAACGGTGCCGTTGGCTATGTTAAGGGCGTGCAGACCCGGAAA
>DATHAW010000263.1:0-10159 GCA_035296465.1 Spirosoma sp. | reverse complement strand
CCTGGCCGGCTGCCCTTTTGCCCGGCCGATTCACTGTCGACATTATGTTCCCTCTCCATCCTGCTGTCCAAATTTCCGCCCGTATGCGCTATACACCTATAACGTCTGGAAGGTAGCGAAATGTTTGCGGCAGAAGGCGTTATAGCCTAAAAAAACCAATCACTGCTTTATGACAAAGGTGGCGAACTGATCCAGCGCAGCCGGGTTGCGAAGGGTGTCCTTGCTGGTGACCAGCGACGGATCGACACCCGACAGAATTTTCTTGATTGGCGTCTCCAGTTTCTTACCACTGATCGTGTACGGTACCTCACCAATGACGTATACGGCATCCGGTACATGACGGGGGCTAAACTGGGTGCGCAGCGTCTGTTTGATACGCGCCGTCAGATCGTCGGTGAGCGTAAATCCGTCGCGCAGCACCACAAACAAGGGCATGTGGTAGTTCCCACCCGGCTGCTCCAGCCCGACCACCAGGCTATCGGCAATTTCGGGCAGACTCTCGACCGCGCTATAAATTTCGCTCGTACCAATCCGGACGCCATCGCGGTTAAGGGTTGCGTCGGAGCGGCCGTAAATGATTACGCCGTTACGTTCCGTTATGCGGATGTAGTCGCCATGCCGCCAGACACCGGGATAATGGGCAAAATAACTTTTACGATACGTCTGGTTATCCCGATCGTTCCAGAAGTAAATGGGCATGGATGGCATCGGCTCCAGAATAACCATCTCACCTTGTTCACCGCGTATGGGCTTTGCATTTTCATCGAACGCTTCGACCTTGCTGCCCAGCAGCCGGCACTGAATTTCGCCTTCGTAAACCGGCAACAGCGGATTGCCTCCCACGAACCCACTGCATACATCCGTGCCCCCACTAAACGAAATCAGCCAGCCATCGGCCTTCACATGCTCATAAATCCACCGGAATCCCTCGGGTGGCAATGGCGAACCGGTAGAACCAATCGTTCGCAGGCTGGGCAACCGAAACCTGTCTACAGGTTTCAGCCCTTGACGCATACAGGCCGTATAAAAGGCTGCTCCTGCCCCAAAATGGGCAATGCGGGCCTCCTCGGCCAGATTCCAGAGTCTGTTCAGGTCGGGGTACCCAGCAGCTCCGTCATACAGTACGAGCGTTGCCCCCACCAGCATGGAGCCAATCGCAAAGTTCCACATCATCCACCCCGTGGTCGAATACCAGAAATACCGCTCACCCACGCGCACGTCCTGGTGCAGCGCCAGCACTTTGAGGTGTTCCAGCAAACACCCCCCCACGCTATGCGTAATGGCTTTGGGCTTGCCCGTGGTGCCGGAAGAATACAGTACCCAGATGGGATGGTCGAACGGTACCGGCTCAAAAAACAGACCATCCGGCGCAGGGGTAGCCAGCACATCCGGCCAGCCGGTAGCCCGTTCGAGTTTACTGTCTGGCTGAAGATACGGCACCCACACCACCCGCTCTAGCGTCGGCAGGCTTATGCGCAGATCGCGGACCGACTCCGTCTTATCGATTGGTTTTCCATTATACGTGTAGCCATCGGCCGCAATGAGCACCTTTGGCTCGATCTGCAGGAAGCGGTCGGTTACACTGGCCGAACCAAAATCGGGCGAGCAACTCGACCATATGCCCCCCACCGCGTTGGTCGCCAGAAACGCCACGACCGCTTCAGGGCAGTTAGGCAATACCGATACGACCCGGTCGCCCACTTCTACACCCTGCTGGCGCAGCCACGCAGCCACAGCCGCCACCTGGCTCTCCAGCTCGTCCCACGACAGGGATGTTAATTGCTGCTGCCGCGTGCCAGCCCCCCGAGCGTCGGACCGTTCAGCAGCAAACAGAAGCGCGGGACGCTGGTTGTTTTTATGCCGAAAGATGTGTTCGGCGTAGTTCAGCATAGAACCGGAAAACCACTCGATCCCGATCATGTCGTCCTGGCTGGGCCTGAAAATAACCTGGTGGTAAGGGGTATGGCTCTGCACGTCGAAAAACTGCCAGATGCTTTCCCAGAAATCTTCCAGGTCGGTTACGGACCAATCCCAGAGGTCATCATAATCCCGGAAATATAATCCTTTTTTTACGAACAACCAGTTCATGTACTGCTTCATCAGCGATTGATCCGCCGTGCGTCGGGAGGGAGTATAGAGAGGAGTTAGGGTTGAGAGGGTCATGAAGATAAGGGTCAGTCGTTGTTCAATAGGCATTCGTGGCCAACTGCACTGGCAGACCGGCGTTTATGGGTCCGTGCAGTCTACTCATACCTCCTATCGACTAACGACCGATGACTATTGTGGATTGTTTTTCCAGTAAAATGCGTTCTGGTCTGGACTAGTATAGCACCGCCTTTGTGAAATTCGCTAACTTCACATCCCTTTTGCGCTGCTAATCACCATCTACACTGATTTTCAGAATACTAACTACCAAGAACAAGGCTATTTCATTTTATTATTCCATGGATAAGGATTCAGACAAGAACGAAAATCGCCGGGATGGTGACAAGAGTCGTTCCTTCGGTCGTCGGGATGACGGCCGCAGCGGTTTCTCACCGGCGAACCGGCCGGACCACCGCAAACCCGCCGGATCACGTAGCACCGGACCACGTAACGGCGACACAGATCGCCCCCGCTTCAATAGAGATAATCGGTCTACCGGTTCGGGTGATTCGACACGTCCCCGCAGAGACAACGACCGTCCTTCTTTTAACCGGGACGACAAACCACGCGTTGAACGGAATGACCGGGCGGGCGGACCGGCAGATCGACCCCGCTTTGGCCGAAGTGACCGGCCCACGGGTACAGGTCCACGACGAGACCAGGACTCCCGCACAGACCGCCCCCGGAGCAACGACCGAAACCGGGATGAGCGGCCGGGTGGTTCGCCGTTTGGGTCGCGCGACCGTTCTAATTCCGATCGTAATCGCCCTGACCGGGCTGGTGGCCCATCGCGCCCGCCATTTAATCGCGACCGCAATGCTGATGCCCCCCCCCGGTTCGACCGGAACGATAAACCCAGGTTCGAACGTGGAGATCGCGGAGCAGGACGTAGCGAAGACCGACCACGATTCGAACGTAACGATGAGCGCCCACGCTTCAATCGAAACGATCAATCGGCTGGTTCGGGACCACACGATGGCGACGCACGTCCCCGATTCGAGCGCCGGGACGATTCAGACCGGGACCGGAAACCCAGCAGCGATGCACCTCGGCCACGGCCGTTTAATCGGGATGAGACAAGCGATCGACGTTCTGGTGGACCGCGACCCCGTTTTACGCGCGACAGCAACGACCGTAACCGATCAGGTGGGGCCGGCCGATCAGATAAACCAGCCGGTCGGGAATCCCATCCGGATCGCTACAAACGGGTAGGTGGCTTTAGCCCAGAGGCTGATAACCGAAACCGCGAAAACTGGTCGGATACCGACAAGCGCGACAGCCGTAGTGATGCGGAACAACGTAGCGATACACCCGCCAACTCCGATTCACGCAACGCCCGCTTTTCGCCGGAACAGCGAAAAGATTCAGGCGAACGGCGAACGGGTTTCTTCGTGAAAGCGCCAAATTACGAACTTGAACAGCGTCAGCAACGACCAGCGGGCAAAACGGGTGCACCGGGAGCCTTTAAACGAAGCGACCGACCCGAACACAGGGGCCGTTCTGACGCCGGCCAACCGGCCGGCGATCGTGATGAAAAATCAACGCGTACA
The DNA here is from genome assembly GCA_035296465.1 of Spirosoma sp. Taxonomy (GTDB): domain Bacteria; phylum Bacteroidota; class Bacteroidia; order Cytophagales; family Spirosomataceae; genus Spirosoma. The sequence goes on along the minus strand of DATHAW010000263.1, from coordinate 6,464 downwards.
CCTTCCGGTGACCCCAACACTACCCGACTGAACCGGTACATCGCCAATTCAGGCGTGTGTTCGCGCCGGGAAGCCGATGAACTCATTGCACGGGGCGACATCTCGGTGAACGGCAAAGTCGTGACCGAAATGGGTTTTCGCGTGAAGGAAGGTGACATGGTCAAATACGGGACCAAGGCGCTCACTCCCGAACGGTTCGTTTACGTCCTGCTGAACAAACCGAAAGATTACCTCACTACGACCGATGACCCGGAAGAGCGCAAAACCGTGATGGAACTGGTTGCCGATGCCGGAAACTTCCGCATGTACCCAGTGGGACGGCTCGACCGCAAAACCACGGGGCTGTTGCTGCTGACAAACGATGGTGAACTGGCCGATAAGCTGACGCATCCTTCCAACGAGGTTCGCAAAATATACCAGGTCGAGTTGGACAAGCCCATTACCGAGGAGCACTTTGATACGCTTAAGAAAGGTATTGAACTCGAAGACGGCCCCATCAAACCTGACGCGTTGAGCATCGTTACGCCCGATGCCTACGTAGTAGGTATCGAAATTCACTCCGGTCGCAACCGCATTGTCCGCCGGATGTTCGAAAGCCTAGGCTATGAGGTTACCAAGCTCGACCGCACCACCTACGCCGGGCTGACCAAGAAAGACCTGCCACGCGGCAAGTGGCGCTTCCTGGACCCGAAAGAAGTAGTGAAACTGAAATACCTTAGCTGAATAATGAGCGAATGAGTGAATGAGTGAAAGAGCGGATAGTCATACAATTGACCTATTCGCTCTTTCACTCATTCGCTCATTCACCACTATGAATCACCTATTCCCATACATCGAACGAACGCTGCTGCATCCCGGCGTGTCAATCAGCGAACAATACAGTGCCCTTGATGACGTAACGCAGCTCGGTCTGGCCGGGCTCACCGTGGCGCCCTTCTGGGTAAAAAAAATCCGGCGTGAACTTGGGGAAGAACACCCAGCCGTGCTTGCGGCCGTAGTGGGTTACCCATTTGGGTATCAACGCACAGAGACCAAGCAACTTGAGACCGAACTGGCCCTAAAGGACGGCGCCAACGAAATCGAGGTTGTAATCAATACGTCAGCTCTGTTCTCACCCTCATCGGTCTGGCTAAAAATTGAGTTTGCCAAGTTGGTTACGCAGGTACACGAACAGGAGAAACTGCTGACGGTTGTGCTCGAATCGGCCCTGCTCGATGAGCAGCAGCAACAAACAATGATCAAACTCACCACCGATGCCGGTTGCGATTTTATAAAAAACGCAACCGGGGCCATTTCAATGAATTTTTCTCTGGAAACTGCTCTGCAATTTCGCCGTAACGTACCAAAAACGGTAGGCGTCAAAATTGTAGTTGATGGAGCCATGGAGGTCGAGTTAGAAAAGCTCGTAGCGGCCGGGGTGGAGCGGCTGGCGTTGGGTCAGGCTATCCGCTAAAGCAATCACAGACTAAAAATTCTTACCGGCCTGTTCCGGCGGCTTCGTTTACTTCGAGCACATCACTGGTCCGGCTGTCATTAACCACGGGGTTCAGCCCTACGGTCATCAGAAAATCGCCCGAGTAGGTGACCGTCGTGTTAAAGGTGATTTGGCCCCCGGCATCAGATTTGTTCCCTGAATGCTATACTGCTTATGGGGCTGCAACCCGCGCAACCGGATGGGTGACAGGTCGCTCCCGGCTTTGAAACGACTGTTTACCAGGTACGAAAACCAAACGGCTTTGTCCTGCTTCTCACTCACATACATCACCGACGCTACGTCATTCGTGTGGGGCGACTGGAGCCGAAACAAATCACCCTGATAAATAACTGGCTTCAGCCGGTCGTACGTTTTTAACGCCTGCTGACTGAATGCCAGATCGTTGGCGGGCATGTGGCTAACCACAATGTCATAGCCCAGTTTGCCCATCATCGCTACGTCGGTACGGAATTTAATGGGAAAGTTGCCCCAGTTGGTCATGTGATTGCAGCTGGCGACTGCCGGAAAAGTTTTTCTAACCTCATTACCTGTTATATGGGTGATGATTTAACCGAACCACGTTGATACTGCACCGTTCGGTTACGCATGAATTTCCAGATGCCGAAAACCAGCAGTAATCCAAAAACGAGGTAAAGGACGGAGGTAGCGCTAATGCAGGCACTCATTCCATAGTTGGCGCTTGCATAGGCAATGGCGATGGGAGCCACGCCCCCGCCAAACCAACCAATTGAATTCATAAAGCCTACGGCGGTGGCGCGATTTTTAGGCTGGACGACATCGTGCAGCGACGCCCAGATGTTGGCATCATACAACCCTTTGAAGTAACCAAAGCCCGCCAGAGCCACAATTAGCACTGGCACTGACAGCGTCCAGCCTGCCAGAAATAAGAATGGCACGCCAAGCAGCAACCCAATACTCTGGGCCATCATTCGACCACCACGGTACCGCTGCACCAACGAATCGGCCAGAAATCCACCCGTCACTACGCCGATAACTGAGGCCAGTTGCAGGTAAACAGTTGCGTTTAACCCAGCCATCGACAGGCTCATCTTAAACTTACTGTACAGAAAAGTCGGCATCCAGGTTAGAAAAATGCTGGCAACGAAATTGGCCCCAACAAATACCGCGACCAGTATCCAAACCATTGGGTGGATGAAAATTTGCCGGATTCCCATCCCGATAGGTTCGGATTTTAAAGCAGGTGTATGGGGGTCTATTTCCTCATGGGCCTCTGCCTGACCGCGAGTTGGTTCACGCAATACGCCAAGCAAGACGACGCCCAGCAGAACACCCAGCCCGCCAAAGAGGTAAAAGCTGGAGTGCCAGCCATAATATTGCCCCATGAAGCCCGCAGCTGTGCTACCCACTATAGTACCCGCGTAAACACTCGATTGATGAAAGGACATCGCTTTCGAACGGGTTTCTTTGCCGTGATAATCGCTCAACAACGACATGGACGCGGGAAAATAGAACGCTTCGCCCAGGCCTTCCAGCGCCCGGCAAATGACGAGTTGACTATAATTGGTTGAGAGGGCGGTTCCAACAGTAACCAGTGACCAAAAAATAAGCCCACCAATGATGAGCGTTCTCCGCTCGAATCGGTCGCCAATCAGACCGGCAATAGCGCCAAAACCCGCATATACCCACATGAAAGCCGCCCCAACAACGCCAAGCTGGACGTCGGTTAAGCCCATTTCCTGTTTTAGCAGCGGGAAGACAGAAAATATAGCCTGGCGGTCTGCATAATTAAAAAAGCAGACGAACCACAGCATGAAAACAACCCACCATTTGTAATTTTTGCCCATAACAAACGACAACAGCCTGCGCCTACTGCGTTAATTCTTTCTGCGAATGTCGGCCGGAAAATCCGGGCACCAGTGGCCTGAGGAAAGATGGCTTTAAATCAAAACGATATACTAGCGTTTACCCAGCCAGGACCAATCTGAAGTACTATATCCAGTTATTTTCGGACTGCCATTCCTGAAACCAGCGTTCCAGCGACTGGCTTTGCGCAAGACGCTGACTCGAGAGCGGTTGAGAAAAACTGGCGGGTATAATTCCTCGGCTTTTAGCAATGATTTTCACCCCCCAGGGTGTGGGGAAAGTATTGATCTGCCCGATAAATTCGACCAGCCTGTCAACAGAATCTCCAAATTCGGCGGAGTCGGTTTCATTCCTGCGGGCATAAATCGACAAAATCAATTCCGGCAAAACACCGGCTACACCCGATATAACGCCATCGGCAATGTGTTCGCGGAGCGAATCGGCTAATGCCGAGTCATTTCCGACGATACGGCAGGATTCAGCGTTATTCTCCGTTAAATCACGTAATGTTTCCAAGGAACCGCTACTGTCCTTGATACCCACGATATTGGAGCAGTTGGCCAATAAATTTTGCACCGTAGCCGAATCCAGACCGTTTGTAAATTGCGGTAAATTATAAAGTAAGATTGGAATGGGTAGCCTTCCGGCAATGTCCTCGGAAAAAGCAATCAGATCATCCTGGCTGTACGAAAAAAAATGGGGCATTGGTAGCAGAACGCCAGTAGCACCGCTGTCAATCGCTACGTTCCCGTTGTTGACGCACCCCTGAGTGCCGGCTGAACCAATTCCGACGATATACTTAACCGACGGGGGAAGCACATCGTTGGCAACCCTCAACATTTGTTTCAGTTCCTCGTTGGTTGTCAGGCAGTACTCGCCAGTTGCCCCATTGATGGCAAAGCCCCGAATGCCACGCTCCAGCAAAAATTCTATACTCTTTCGTAGCGCTGTTTCATCCAGACTGCCGTCTTTCTGACGTGGTGTGCTGAGTGCGGCATAGACCCCGCTCACTAGTTTCGACATGCGGCTTTCGGTTTACTGTGCGGGTATGTCGGCGAGTTTGAACCTGATGTACCGGATTTTCTTACGATTCCAGGTGTACGTAATGTGCAGGTCCCCGTTTTTTCCCTGAATGAGCGCCGGGTAAGAGTACTCGCCGGGAGTATTTTCGAGGTCATAAAACCGGTTGAATTTCTCCCCGTCTTTGCTTACTGCCAGGTTCAATGGGGTGCGACCACTGCTGGTATTGTTATATATCAGCACGACACGTCCATCCCGCAACGTAATGGCGTCGATGCCTGAATTTGGGTTCAATACGTCAATTGGTCGGGCCTGAGTCCAGGTTTTACCGTCATCGAACGAATCGGCAATAGCGATTTTGCCAATACGCGCCGTAGATCGGGCGTAGAGCCGAAGGTGTTTTTTACCCAGCGACACAACCGACGGCTGAATAATGCCATCGGTCTGTTTCCAGTCGTTCGAGCCAGGAACCTGATTAGGCGGGGTGCTTTGCCCAGACATCTTATAAGCACTTTCCGGAACCGTAATAGGCCCGAACTTTGTGAACGTTTTGCCATTGTCAGTGCTGCGCTCTATCCAGACCGACCAGCTTCGGTAGCTTTCTACCGACGTCCCGCTCACAAGGGTGCCATCGTTCAAGACAAGCGGTTTAGCACGAATAGGGCCGTATAAGCCAGCCGGAAGGTGTTCGGGTGCTGACCATGTTTTGCCATCATCATCGCTGTAGCGTCGCCCGGCCGACCAGGTCATCGGCGATGTTCCATATTTATAATAAAGCCAAAGTCGTTTGTCCTTGGTGTAAAAGTAAACCGGATTCCACGAAGGTGTTTCGCGTTCCCGCACCAGTTCGGTGGGTGCTGACCACGTACCGTTTACATTTCGAGACCCCCAAATCGCTACGTCAGGTTTACCCTCCGCCGTTCCGCCAAACCAGGCCGCCAGCAAATCACCATTGGGCAATTCAACGATGGTCGACGCATGACACGATGGAAAAGGGGCTGTTTCAAAAATGAATTCACCCTTATTTTCGGCAACTGCGTGGTCCCGATTGTGTCTGCCGACGGAAGAGAGGAGCAGCATAACACCGAGCAGAGCGATGCCTGTTGTGGCTGAATACCGTTTTATGCTCATCAGGCCCTTGGTGGTTTAGGTGTAACTCCCGGACTATGTGGTGGAGAGTTTAAAAGCCAATGGGTACCCGATGATACTTAGTGAGCAAGCCGGGAAATTAAGCGCTACGCTCGGTCAGGCTATTTTATCCCTTATAGACGGATACTCATAACTCACCGATATCTTCATGCCAGAGGGCGGGCTTTTCGGCTATGAAGCCATTCATCATGTCGACACATTCGGGTAGGTCGAGGTCCACAACTTCCACGCCGTGTTGCTCCATGAATTCCCGCGCTCCGGCAAATGTCCGCGACTCACCCACAATGACTTTGGGTATTTTAAACTGTACAATGGTACCCGCACACATATAGCACGGCATCAGGGTTGAATAAATGACCGTATCGCGGAAGGAACCGACGCGCCCGGCATTGTTGAGGCAGTCCATTTCACCGTGCAGAATGGGATTGTCTTGCTGCACCCGTTTATTATGCCCAGACGCCACCAGTTGGCCATTTTTGACCAACGCTGAACCAATTGGGATGCCGCCCTCACTCAGGCTTTTGCGGGCCTGACGGATGGCCTCTTGCATAAATTCGTCCATGGGTTCGCGTATTAAATTCGCTGTATCAATTCGGCCACTTTATGCACCTCACGGCCCATAATATGGTCAATAATGGCCTGGGCATGTTCGCGGCCATTTTCGATGAATACCTTTTCCGTATAGATGCCGGCCAGCACCGTGCCGCAAACATACAGACCCGAAACGTTGGTTTCAAACGTCTGGCTATCAAACACGGGTACCTGCGTACTGGCATTCAACTCAATGCCGCACCGGCGCAACAGACTGGCATCGGGTACGTAGCCCGTTAACACAAAGACAAAATCGGCTGGCAGTTGTGTTTCTTCACCCGTTTTGAGGTTATTGACCGTAACCGATTTTTCGTCGATCTGCGTCACCACCGAGTCGAACACCGGCTTGATTTTGCCTTCTTTTACCCGATTTTTCACATCGGGC
>DATHAW010000262.1:0-5014 GCA_035296465.1 Spirosoma sp. | reverse complement strand
GCCGAAGCGAAAACGTCTGAGCCAACTGAAACGCCCATTCCAGCGACTGATGCCCCCCCAGCACTGGTCTCAGGCCGGTCGCTCTATATAGGCCTCGAAACACTCGACAGCACTCGTCAGCCTATCAGTATCCCGGTTTTGATTCGGGCCATGGCCAATGTCCTGATTGGATTGATGCTATTAGGAATGATCTTTGTGTTTATAAAAAAATAAAAGACGTTGTTTCTGGTCGTTGGAATCAACGTTTATTAAGCCGCATGAGCAGTAGTTACGGGACGCAATTCAGGATTTCTACATTTGGCGAATCGCACGGGCCGGGTATTGGTGTTGTCATTGACGGTTGCCCGGCCGGCCTGGCCTTCGATACCGATTTTATTCAGCATGAACTGGATCGGCGGAAACCCGGTCAGTCGCGCATCACTACCCAACGGCGCGAAGCTGACGAGTTCGAAGTGCTGTCGGGCGTGTTCGAGGGGCAAACCCAGGGCACGCCCATTGCGCTGCTCATTCGCAACACCGATCAGCGCAGCAAGGATTACGGCCACATTTCTGGGCAGTTCCGCCCGTCGCACGCAGACTACACCTACCAAACCAAATACGGTTCCCGCGACTATCGGGGCGGTGGCCGGTCATCGGCACGGGAAACGGCCGCCCGTGTAGCGGCCGGGGCCGTGGCGAAACTCCTGCTGCGCCAGCAGGGGGTTCAGATTCAGGCCTATGTCTCGCAGGTGGGAATGCTGAAATTAAACAAACCCTATTCTGAACTGAACCTTGCGCTAACTGAAGAAAATGCTGTTCGCTGCCCTGATCCAGAAACCGCTGGGCGCATGTTTCAATACATCGACGAAATTCGCAAACAGGGCGACTCTATTGGCGGCATTGTAGATTGCGTTGTAACGGGCGTACCGGTCGGGTGGGGTGAACCCGTCTTCGACAAACTACACGCTGAACTGGGGAAAGCCATGCTCAGTATCAACGCCGTGAAAGGCTTCGAGTATGGCAGTGGATTTGCGGGTGTCGAACAGCTTGGCTCTGAACACAATGATGCCTTCTACACCGATAAAGCGGGCCGGGTGCGAACCAAAACCAACCAGTCGGGTGGTATTCAGGGCGGCATCAGCAATGGCGAGACTATTTACTTCCGCACGGCTTTTAAGCCCGTAGCAACCATCATGCAGGATCAGAACAGCGTAGACGTTCATGGTCAGCCCGTAACGGTGTCGGGAAAAGGGCGGCACGACCCCTGTGTAGTGCCTAGGGCTGTGCCCATCGTGGAAGCGATGGCGGCCCTGGTGCTCGTAGATATGTCACTACGGAACAAGCTGGCGCGGGTGTGACCTGCGGGTCTGCCCGACAGCAGCACACCAAAGATAAGCCAGTAAGCAGAAAATGCTAATCACCTACCCGAACGGTTGCTGAGTTAGATAAGTAGCTTTATCGCCGAAAACGTTACTCTGCCTAAGACTGCATCAGTTCCCGGTGCTCCTTCTCCCGTGCCCGCTCAATAGAACGAGATACTAGAATACTCACTTCGTAAAGCATGGCCAGTGGGAGAGCCACTAGTACTTGGCTATAGATGTCAGGCGAGGGGGTAATGATACCAGCTACGACTAATATCACAATCCAGGCATGCTTGCGGTATTCACGCATGAACTTTGGCGTCAGAATACCCACCTTAGATAGCACAAAGGCTACCATCGGCATTTGAAACACGAGTGCACAGCCCAGCGAGAGCGTTGCCAGCACACCAATATACGACGTAATGTCGAACTGGTTTTTAATTTCGGGGGTGATCTGATAATTAGCCAAGAAGTTGATGGCTAGCGGAGAAACGATATAATAACCGAAAAATAACCCGGTCAAAAATAGGGTAGAAACGTAAAACACGGCTCCGCGAGCGGCCCTCTTTTCGGTTATTTTCAGTCCCGGCTTAATGAATCGCCATACCTCCCAGAAGGCATAGGGAAAGGCAAAGCAAAGACCGATAATTGCGGATGAGGTCATCGCCATCGTGAACTGATCCGATACGCCCAGCGACTGCAATGTAAAGTCAAGTTTTTTGACGCACAAATCGGCGTATCCGGTCGCATCCGACAGCCTGCACATTTGCCGATACGTCCAGAAGTCGGGCCGGGCCGGAGCCAGAATCACTGCATTGAAAATCTCTTTGATGAAAATAAACGCCAGGATAGCAAAAATGAATATAGAACCCACCGCCCGGATAATATGCCAGCGGAGTTCCTCCAGATGGTCCAGAAAGGACATTTCCTTTCCTTCCAGATCAATTTCGTCGTCAGTCAGTTGGTCGAGTGGCATTGTCAAAACGCGTGAAAGAGTGAAACCGGACCGCCGGTGCGGAGTGAAAAAGGTGCGAGAACTGGTCAACCGCTCTTTCACTCTTTCACTCTCTGGTAGTTGTAAGCTTAACCTTTGTAGAGCGGAAATGCTTTCATCCACTCATTGATTTCTTCTTTTACGGTTGCCAGCGTAGCCGCATCATCGTGGTTCATCAGCACTCGGTCAATATATACGACAATTTGCTCCATATCCGATTCATTCAGGCCGCGCGTCGTCATGGCCGCTGTTCCAATGCGCATCCCAGACGTTACCATCGGCGATTTGTCGTCGAAGGGCACCATGTTTTTGTTAATCGTAATGTCGGCTTTTATAAGCGTATTTTCGGCTAGTTTGCCCGTAAGGCCTTTCGAGCGCAGATCAATCAGCATCAGGTGATTGTCGGTGCCGCCCGAAATGATTGAGTAGCCCCGGTCGGTGAAAGCCCTGGCCATTGCCTGCGCGTTGGCTTTTACCCGTACTGCATAATCGTAAAAATCATCGGTCAGGGCTTCCCCAAATGCGACGGCTTTGGCCGCAATGATATGTTCCAGCGGCCCGCCCTGCGTACCGGGGAAAACGCCCGAATCGAGCAGCGACGACATCAGCCTGGTTTCGCCCTTTGGCGTTTTAATGCCGAACGGATTCTCAAAATCATGCCGCATCATAATCATGCCTCCGCGTGTACCCCGCAGGGTTTTGTGCGTCGTTGTTGTTACGATATGGGCATGATCGAGCGGGTCGTTGAGTAGTCCTTTTGCGATCAGGCCGGCCGGATGCGATACATCGGCCAGCAGCAGTGCGCCCACCTCATCGGCAATGGCGCGCAGGCGTCTGTAGTCCCAGTCGCGGCTGTAGGCCGAAGCACCACAGATGAGCATTTTGGGGCGCTCGCGCTTGGCGGTTTCCTCCACTACGTCGTAGTTGATAACGCCCGTTTCGCGCTCAACACCGTAGAAGGTGGGCCGGAAGTACTTCCCGGAGATATTTACCGACGAGCCGTGGGTCAGGTGGCCACCGTGGCTGAGGTCGAAACCCAGGATGGTGTCGCCCGGATGCAGACAAGCCACAAATACAGCGGTGTTGGCATTGGCCCCGGAATGTGGCTGTACGTTCACCCACGTAGCACCGAAAAGTTCTTTTGCCCGATCGATGGCAATCTGCTCAACCTGATCCACCACCTCGCAGCCTCCGTAGTAGCGTTTACCAGGAAGTCCTTCGGCGTATTTATTGGTCAGTACACTCCCGGCGGCATCCATGACGGCGGGCGACACAAAATTTTCGGATGCGATCAGTTCAATGCCCGACTCCTGCCGGTGCTGTTCGTGAGCGATTAAATTAAATACCTGTGTATCACGTGCGCTGATGGTTTCGGTCGTCATTGCTGCGAGCGGTTTTTAGAGTCAATTGATTGGTGGCTCAGGCAAAAGCCCAGGCAACCGGTTTGTGTACAAAGGTACGGGAGAAAATGGTAGGATAAGGACAATTTTCGACGGGGTCGAAAGGGGCTGAGTGGCTCTATTTCTTATTTTTTTCGCGATACTGTCTGATACCGCAGGGGGGTCATGCCCGTATGCAGTTTGAATTGCCGGTGAAAATGCGAAATGTTGTTGAAGCCACACTCCTGCCCAATTTGTCCCACGCTTAAATCGACATTAGTGAGGAGTTTTCGGGCGTGGCCAATGCGTAACTCATTAAGGTATTCGACAAATGATTTGCGGGTCCGTCGTTTAAAATACCGGCAGAAAGCAGCCGGAGCTAGCCCGGCAATCGACGCAATCTGCTCAATCCGGATTTCTTCCCGAAAATGGTTGAGTATAAATTCAAACACCCGCTTCATTCGCTCGGTTTCGGCCGTGCCGGGCGCCAGTTGGCAGCCATCGCTTGCCAGTAACTGAGCACCCTGGTCGGCGGCTAGCTCGTCCAGAATGTACAGAACACTCAGCACTTGTGCTAAACCGGTTTGGCTGGTCAGTTCTTCTATTTTTGGTGCTACAAGCGCCGATACGGCTGGACTGAACCTGACCCCGTAGCGAGCCTGATTCAATAAAGCCGCTACGGAACCAGCTTCCGGCAGATTTGCCAGTACGTTCTGACTAAATGCAACTGGAAACTGCACGACAACCCATTCTGCCTCCAGCGTCGACTCACTTTGGTAATACTCTTCATCGCTCCGCCAGAAATGCGGCATGTCCGGGCCAATCAGAATAAGGTCACCGGCCACGAATGATTCGACATGGTCGCCCACGAACCGACGGCCATCGCCCCGTACAATATAAGTCAGCTCGTACTCTGGGTGGTAGTGCCAGGGTACATCGAATTGGGGCTGCTGAAATCGACGTACCAATAACGAATTTTGTTCGCTAATTGTAATTTTTTCGAACAGAGCTTTCATTTGATGCGCTATCTTGACGTATCGTTGCTGAGGAATAAAGGATAGAAGTCAAAATTACATATAAAATGGCTAATCCATTCGTTCTTTTGCCCTGTTTTGGTGCTTACTTTTGTCTTATTCCACCGCCAAATAAGTATAAATCGACAAACTATCTGCCTGTATGGATGCAACTATTCAGCAAGAGACATTAGCCCAGGAATTAGCCTCGCCTTATGCCCTTAACCCGGATGCGATCGATTTTTACCGCCAAAACGGGTATGTAAAACTGAAGCAGGTACTCAGCCC
>DATHAW010000261.1:0-2423 GCA_035296465.1 Spirosoma sp. | reverse complement strand
ACCGGGACATCTGGCGCAGCGACCTCGACGCGACTGGAAACTGGCGTGAACCGGTTAACCTGGGCGGACCAGTCAATACGCCATTCAACGAAGCATCGCCGTTCATTCATGCGAATGGACAAAGCCTGTTTTTCGCATCTGACGGGCACCTTGGTCTCGGTGGTTATGACCTGTTTGTGGCCGACAGTCTTGTGTCGAGAGGGCCTAATACGGGATGGTCGATCCCAGCCAATCTAGGTTATCCAATTAACACCTCCGAAGATCAGGCTTCGCTGTTCGTGGCTGCCAACGGAACCCGGGCTTACTACTCTTTTGAGGAACAGAAGGACGGCGTCTCGCAGAAATCGCGTCTCTATGTTTTCGACCTGCCTGAGTCCCTGCGAGAGCGGGTGAAGCCGGTGAGTTTTCTAAAGGGCGTAGTGGCTAATGGGCAAACGAAGAAGCCATTAGCCGCAACGGTTGAGCTGATTGACTTAAAAACAAATCAGGTAGTTTCGCGGGTTCAGACCGATGCCAGCACGGGTCAGTATACGGCAGTATTGCCCAGCGGGGGCGATTATGCCCTCTATGTCAGCACGCCGGGCTATTTGTTTAAAAGTCTGTCATTCGATTTTACGCAGAAAAACAAGGGTGACAGTATGGCCATGAACGTCTCGCTGGAACCAGCCGTTGGCGGAACGTCCGGCAAAGAAACGCTGAATAACCTGTTCTTCGAGTCGACCCGCTACGACCTGGCCGAAAAATCACGTACCGAACTTGACAGGCTATCGGCTTTTATGAAAGCTAACCCATCGGTACGCATCGAGATTGCCGGTCATACCGACGACCGGGGCGACCCGGCGGCTAATCTACTTCTCTCGCAGAAACGGGCGCAGGCAGTGGTGGCCTATCTGACTCAGGCAGGCATTGCACCGGGCAGGATGCAGTCCATTGGCTACGGCAAAACCCGGCCAGCCATTCCGAACACCTCCGACGAAAACCGCCAGCGCAACCGGCGCATCGAATGGCGGGTGTTATGAGCAGATGGCACTTTATTTCCAGAATGGCAGTTATATTCCTGATTAACTAATCAATTCCATTAAGACGTCGGACGTTTGACTCCGGATCCGCGTTGTTCAGTCCTATCTTCTTGAGCACCCGCTTTTCCAGTTTCCAGCGTCTACCCAATACATGCAATTTTCCGATTTATCACTGATTGACCCTATCCTGAAGGCACTCGCCGAAGAAGGATACACCACCCCGACCCCTATTCAGGAACAAGCCATACCAGTTTTGTTGAGCCGCCGGGATTTATTGGGCTGTGCCCAGACTGGCACGGGCAAAACAGCCGCCTTTGCCATTCCAATTCTTCAACTGCTTAACGAAGAACGTAGTAAAAGTGCGGGCGGACCCCGTCGTATCAAAACACTGATCCTGACACCTACACGCGAGTTAGCCATTCAGATCGACGAAAGCTTTAAGGCATACGGCCGTCACCTCAACCTGCGTAGTACCGTTATATTTGGGGGTGTTTCGCAGCATGCCCAGGTCAACACGCTTAAAGCAGGTGTCGATGTTCTCATTGCTACGCCGGGTCGTTTGTTAGACCTGATGAACCAGGGGTTCATTAGCCTGCGCGATGTTCAGTTCTTTGTCCTTGACGAAGCTGACCGGATGCTCGACATGGGCTTTATCCACGACGTAAAGAAGGTTATTGCCAAGTTGCCTACACGCCGTCAGACGCTGTTTTTCTCGGCAACCATGCCCCCCGACGTAGCCAAACTCGCCGATACAATCCTGAGCAATCCGGCTAAAGTTGAAGTAACACCCGTTTCGTCAACTGCCGATACCATTGAGCAGGCGATGTATTTTGTGGGAAAGGAAGACAAACGCAAGTTGCTGGCACTCATCCTCGACGACAAGACGGTGAAGTCTGCACTGGTGTTTGCCCGCACAAAACACGGAGCCGACAAAGTGGTAAAAGACTTACTAAAAGGTGGATACAAGGCCGAAGCCATCCATGGCAATAAGTCGCAAAACGCCCGGCAACGAGCGCTGTCCAACTTTAAAAGTGGCGAAACCCGTGTGCTGGTCGCAACCGACATTGCTGCACGTGGTATCGATGTCGATGAACTTTCGCACGTAATAAACTACGAACTGCCCAACATTCCCGAAACCTACGTGCACCGCATTGGACGCACAGGTAGAGCTGGCCATGATGGTATTGCGCTATCGTTCTGCGACGAGGAAGAAACCGAGTACCTGCGCGATATTCACAAGCTTATTGGTAAGCGCGTACCGGTTATTACCGATCATCCCTACGTGCTGAACATCTCGGCCTCTACCATTACTCCCTCAACGCCCGCATCGCGCCAGGGTCGCAGTGGTGGTAACCGGAACGGTGGTGGCAATCGGAATGGCCGCTCAGCAGGTTCGCCCAGGCA
>DATHAW010000260.1:0-3327 GCA_035296465.1 Spirosoma sp. | reverse complement strand
CCAGTGCGCCAGCAGGAAGCCGCCCTTTTCGAGTTGTTCTTGAAATTGTTCGAACGTGTCGACCCGAAACGTATTGGACTGCCGGAAGGCATAGGCTTTGTCGTAAATAGCCTGCTGTATATCCTCCAGCAGCGTTTTTATGTGTTGGGTTAACCCCTCGAAGGGCACGGTTTGTTTAGTTTTAAAGTCGCGCCGGGCAATTTCGACGGTACCGTTTTCCAAATCGCGCCCACCCATCGCCAGCCGTACCGGAACACCCCGTAGTTCATATTCGGCAAACTTCCAGCCGGGTTTGTTCGCATCCGAGTCGTCGTATTTAACCGAGATGCCTGCCTTTTTCAACTCCTGTACCAACGGTTTAATTTTGGCCGAGATAGCCTCCAGCTGTTCCTCGGTCCGGTAAATGGGTATTATTACAACCTGGATGGGAGCCAGTTTAGGCGGCAGCACCAACCCGTCGTCGTCGGAGTGGGCCATAATGAGCGCCCCCATCAGCCGCGTCGATACGCCCCAGGACGTACCCCATACGTAGTCCAGCGTGTTTTGTTTGTTGAGAAACTGCACCTCAAACGCCTTTGCAAAATTCTGCCCCAGAAAGTGCGACGTGCCCGCCTGTAGGGCCTTGCCATCCTGCATCATGGCTTCGATACAGAGCGTATCGTCGGCCCCGGCGAAGCGCTCATTGGCCGTTTTGTGACCTTTGATCACGGGCATGGCCATCCACTCCTCGGCAAACCGGGCGTAAATGTCGAGCATCTGCCGGGTTTCGACCTCGGCTTCGTCGGCGGTGGCATGGGCGGTGTGGCCCTCCTGCCAGAGAAACTCGGCGGTGCGCAGAAAAATCCGGGTGCGCATCTCCCAGCGTACTACGTTGGCCCACTGATTAATCAAGAGCGGCAGGTCCCGATACGACTGAATCCAGTTTTTGTAGGTACTCCAGATTACGGTTTCGGAGGTAGGCCTGACAATCAGTTCTTCCTCCAGTTTAGCGTCGGGGTCGACAACCACACCCGAACCATCTTCCGCGTTTTTCAGCCGGTAGTGCGTGACGACGGCACACTCCTTGGCGAATCCTTCGACGTGAGAGGCCTCTTTGCTTAAAAACGACTTGGGAATAAATAACGGAAAATAAGCATTCTGGTGGCCTGTTTCCTTAAACATATCGTCCAGGGCACGCTGCATTTTTTCCCAGATTGCAAAGCCGTAGGGCTTGATAACCATGCAGCCACGCACGGCTGAATTTTCGGCCAGATCGGCCCGCTTTACTAATTCATTATACCACTCGGAGTAGTTCTCGCTACGGGACGGAATTGCTTTTGCCATATGGGGGATACCAGACGTTTGGACCCTATCCAAAAATCTTTTTCAACTGGATTAAACCATTACATTCTAATCAGAATCTAATAAAGGTAAAGTTGCAAAGATAGCTTTTTATCCTATTTTTGTAATCAATCGCCCCGGCCTTGTGTTTATATACATGAAAGGGTATTTAACATTCAATTTACGCTAATATTTCCCTTGCCAAATGAAAACAAACTATTCATATCGCTACCTGACGTTGGCCGCTCTGGTGGGTCTGTGGAGTTGCTCTTCCAGCCGTCAGACCGCCCAGAACGTCGGCGAAATGGACGATTTGTATGGCAACTCTGCTAATGCGGCAGTGTACGCCAGCGCGTCGTCAGATGGGCCTTCGGTAGCGCAGCGGCCCAGCCGTCAGCAACAACGTATGGAGCGTCAGCAACGCTCATCCCGCAGCGACAACCCAGAGTATTTCGACGATCAGCAGGGCTACAGCAACGCTAACACCGACGAGTATTACGCCGAGCTAAGTGCCCGTAAACTCAACCGGGGTCTGTCGCCCGATCCGGGCTGGAACGACAACGGCACGAATGCCTACAATTCCGGCTTTGTAAACGGTTTCAATGCGGCCAACACCTCAGCACTTAGCTGGAACCGCTGGGGCTTCAATAACATGGGCTTCTATAACGGGCTGGGTCTTGGCCTGGGCATGGGTGCCTTCGGTGGTTTTGGAGGCTTTAACCGTTTCGGCGGTGGGTTTTACGATCCGTTCTTTTCGCCTTTCTATGGTAACTCCTTTGCTTATGGGGGCGGTTTTTATGATCCGTTCTACAGTCCCTTTTATGGCGGTGGTTTCGGCGGGTTCAACAACTTCGGTATGGGCTTCGGCAATCCCTTCTTCTCACCCTTTTACGGGGGTGGATTTGGCCGGCCCGTTATCGTCAACAACGTTCTTGTGACGGGTGCTGATCCTTACCGTAACCGCACGTATGGTCCACGGTACGATCGCTCATCAAGCCGTTATAATGACGCGTTTGTGAACACACCCCGTTCCAGCAACGATCCAAACGCAGGTGGTCGTCGGGCGAGTGGCAGCACGTACTACTCGCCTAGAGACAACTCGGGAAATGCGTCTTCAGCCAATGCCACCAGCGGATCGAACAATGGCTACTATTCGTCGCCACGTCAGAACAGCCGGGGTACCTACTATTACGACAATGGTGCCGGCAGCAACGGCCGCCAGGGCGCTGCGACTTCCGCACCGGCGTATAATAGTGGCAATACCTCTAACAGTGAGTACTACGCCCGTCCGCGGCAAAACAGCCGGGGCAGCACCTACACACCCGCTGAAGGCAGTCGGAGCAGCGGTGCCCGGGGTAGCTATAGCCAACCAAGTTATAGCCAGCCAAGCTATCAGCAGCCATCCTACCAGAGCCAAAGCCAAAGCCGGGGTAGCTACAGTCAGCCTTCGCAATCGACTTACAGTGCACCGGCACCAAGCGCTCCTTCATCGGGCGGTAGCGGTTACTCCAGTGGTGGCGGCTCGCGTGGCCCACGCTAAGGCCCGACACGTATTTTATTGAAATTAAATCCCGCCGATCACGACAATCGGCGGGATTTTTTGTTTTAGTGAGTGGGTGTCTTTAAACGGTTTACTTAAGATGGTGTCTTACGGACAGGACGCACCTTTTACTACTTACTCAAACAATGACCAAACGCATTCTATTAACCGCAGGACTGCTGATGACGGCTGCGGTTACTTACGGGCAATATGCTGGTGATGCCTTCCGCTACTCGGACCAGACGATCAACGGAACAGCCCGATTCCAGGGGCTGGGGGGGAATCATGCCGCACTGGGGGGCGATGCCAGCAACGCCTTTGGCAACCCGGCCGGCTTAGGGTATTATAACCGATCAGAATTGAGCATCAGCCCGTCGCTGCGCCTGACGAACGTAGACGGTAGTTTTCTGGGACAAACTACTAACGCTAATCGGTCGCAGATTAACATTGGGCAGGCATCACTCATT
>DATHAW010000259.1:0-1809 GCA_035296465.1 Spirosoma sp. | reverse complement strand
CCAGCAAATACCTGCAATCGCTGTTTGCTGTTACTGGCTCGCGGTTCATTGAAAAAGCCGTTCCGCTTGACCTACGGAACGGCTTCGTACGCTAATTAGTTTGAGAAAGTCTTAGGGAGCCGTGAGTGTATAGATATTGGTCGTGTTGCCGGTTTTCTGGCTGGCCGTTGTCCGGGTCAATGTCACACTGTTATCGGTGAGGTTGCTGATTCTAAACTCGATTGTGCCGTTGGCCCCAGTTGGCGAGGGATTCAGGTTCGTCAGAATAAGGCGATCGTCGGATGGTACTGAATACTGACCCGTAAACCTGTTACCATCGAACTCATCATAGATAACGGTCGGGGGTTTGCTCAAATCGAGCTTAAATTTATCATAACCGGCCTGAACATTTGCGGCTCCGCCTTTGGTGTACACCGTTGCGTTATTGTAATCCACTTTTTGGGCAGTCCATACTTTGGCAATACGGTCCGAAACGGGGGCTACTTTTTTCTTGCCGCAACCCGTCATCAGACTAAATAAGGTTGCTACTAAAAGAAAAGCATTGAAAGAAGTCTTTCTCATGGTTAACTGTTGCATAGAATCAGGAGTGGCTAAAGTTACGCTAATTTTGTGTTCACCCATAAAAGCGGCATTCAATAATTCAGTTCATCCATTAAACTGCATGCATTGACACCCGAAAACCTCAACCAGCTTAAACCCTACACCCGCTCGCAGCTAGCCCTGCGCAATGGAGCCGACCGCGACGAAATCTGGTGTGCCTACCAGACCGTAATTTACGACGTATCGGCATCGCGGTTGTGGCGCACCGGCAAACACTATGAGCACTGGGCCGGGCAGGACCTCACGGCCGAACTCGCCGACGCCCCCCACGCCGATTGGGTGTTTGCGAAGTTCCCGGCAGTGGGAAGGCTGGTTTAATTGGATTAAGCCTACAGTTGTTGCGGCCGGTTATTTTGGCCGGGCTGCCATTGCCTGCGTTGTGTCTTAACCCAGAAACACATTTACTACACTATTCAATATGACTCAACTAATTGCCGACAGTGGCTCGACCAAAACCGATTGGCGTCTTGTTGGACCTAATGAACAGATACACGCTTTTCAAACGGACGGAATCAACCCCTATTATCAGACTACCAGCCAGATTATAGACGTACTACGGATGCAGTTATTGCCCACACTGCCCGATGAGGCTGTGTCAGCAGTGTTTTTTTATGGGGCTGGGTGCAGTGGTCCGGCCGTAAACTCAATTGTGGCCAATGCGTTGCGAGCGGTGCTGCCAACAGCGCAGACCGTCGATGTGGACAGCGACATGCTGGGCGCGGCCCGGGCGGCTGCGGGTCATGAACCGGGTATTGTCTGTATTTTAGGAACTGGGTCAAATGCCTGCTGTTATGATGGTCGTCAGATAAAGCGGGGCATTCAATCGCTGGGATTCTGGCTAGGCGACGAGGGCAGTGGCGGGTACCTGGGCAAGACACTCGTCCGTGATTTTTTTCAGGAACGCCTGCCCACCGATCTGCGTGACGCTTTTCAGGTACGTTACGCTCTGGACCGGCCAACCCTGTTGGAAAACGCGTATCAGAAGCCTTTCCCAAACCGGTATTTTGCGTCGTTCACGCCGTTTCTCTCCGTAAACATTGACCATCCACATGTCGTTGGTTTAGTGATAGAAGCCTTTAAATTGTTTCTAACTACCTATATCAACCGGTTCCCTGAGGCAGATACATGGCCGGTCCATTTTGTCGGGTCTGTGGCTCACTACTTCGCCGAACTCCTGCAACGGGCAGTTTCTGAGGCAGGACTGACAAT
>DATHAW010000258.1:0-3119 GCA_035296465.1 Spirosoma sp. | reverse complement strand
TGACCTGGACCGGCAGGGCGTGAGCCGTTTCGATCGGGGCGCTACCAATCAGTTCAGCCCAGCCGCCGACCGAATCAGCGACGCCACGCTGGCGGGAAACGTTGCCCTGCTGGGTCTGCTCACGGTGGGAACGAAGCCCATTCGGCAGGACATTTTTACGGTAGGGGTTATGTACTTTGAAACCGTGCTGCTGGCAAACGGTATTCAGCGGTCGGTCAAGAACATCGTTCAGCGTACCCGCCCCTTCGTATATAATCCGGCCGCACCCTTGGCCGAGAAGCTGAACCGCAACGCCCGGCAGTCATTTTTCTCCGGCCATACCACCAATGCGTTCGCCACGGCCGTGTTCACGGGCGAGGTGTTCGGGCACTATTTTCCCGGCTCAGGGCTAAAACCCGTCGTTTGGGCGGGATCGCTGGGGTTGGCCACTGCTACGGCTGTTCTGCGGTACGAAGCGGGCAAACACTACCTCACCGACCTGCTGGCCGGGGCTGCCTTCGGGTCATTGGTGGGCTGGGGAATTCCTAAACTGCACGAGGAGAAAAACCACAGTCAGCTGGGGCAACGGCTGGAGGTTCAGCCCTGGAGCAATGGGCAGGCCAATGGAATTTACGTGCGGCTGGCCGTGTTTTCGCGTTAGAACTCTGTATTGTTTATGACTAAAATTACCGATCATATCCGTAACGCGAACGGCAAGCCGATTTTTTCCATTGAAGTGATTCCGCCCATCAAGGGCGATACCCTAAAAAGTCTGCTCGACAACATTGAGCCGCTGATGGAGTTCAGGCCACCGTTTGTCGACGTAACGTACCACCGCGAAGAATACCTTGAACGGCCCCGGCCCGATGGAACAATTCAAAAGATTGTGACGCGTAAGCGGCCCGGAACCGTCGGCATCTGTTCGGCCATTATGCACCGCTTCGGCGTTGACCCGGTGCCACACGTGCTCTGCGGAGGGTTCAGCCGGGATGAAACAGAAGACTTTCTGATCGACCTACACTACCTGGGCATCGATAACGCACTCGTGCTGCGGGGAGACCCAGCCAAGCCGTTCAATACGTTCAAACCAAAAGAAAACGGCTATGCCTACGCCAGCGAACTGGTGGAGCAGGTTGCTAACATGAACCGGGGAGTTTATTTGCACGCAGAAGACACTACCCTGGAACCGAGCAATTTCTGCATTGGCGTGGCGGCCTATCCCGAAAAACACTTCGAGGCTGAAAACCACGATATTGACTTTGACTACCTCAGGCAGAAAGTCGATAGAGGGGCAGATTACATTGTAACGCAAATGTTTTTCGATAACCAGAAGTACTTCGACTTTGTCCACCGCTGCCATCAGCACGGCATCACAATTCCCATCATTCCGGGGCTTAAACCCATCAGCACCCGCAGACAGTTAGCGATTTTGCCTAAGATGTTCCATCTGGAAATTCCTCAGGATCTGGTCAAAGCCGTGGAAGCCTGCGAGAATGACCAGCAGGTGCGGCAGGTAGGAGTGGAGTGGTGCATTCAGCAATGCCGCGAGCTGACAGCCCACCAGGCACCCGTGCTGCACTTCTACACGATGGGCAAGGCCGACAACGTCATGAAAGTAGCGCGGGAAGTGTTTTAACAGTAGTCATATAGCAAAGGCCAATGTAACGTTCATTTGTTACATTGGCCTTTGCTATATGACTACTGTTTACGCTGGAATCAGGTTATGCGGGTTGATCACAAACTTCCGGGCAACGCCACTGTCGAACTCGGCATACCCTTTGGGGGCATCATCAAGCGTGATAACATCGGCGTTTACGGCCTTCGCAATCTGAATTTTATCGTACAGGATCGCCATCATCAATTGCCGGTTGTATTTGATGACGGGTGTCTGCCCCGTAAAGAACGAGTGGCTTTTGGCCCAGCCTAACCCGAACCGAATAGACAGGCTGCCAGTTTGCGCGGCTTTTTCTTCGGCACCAGGGTCGGCGGTTACGTAAAGACCCGGAATGCCAATGGCACCCCCGGCACGGGCAATCTCCATGAGCGAGTTCAGCACAGCGGCCGGTACTTCTTTGTCCACGTCACCCCCGTGTCCACGTGCCTCAAAGCCCACGCAGTCTACCGCACAGTCAACTTCAGGAACGCCTAAAATCTGCGCAATCTGATCGGCCAGCGTTGCCTGTTCGTTCAAGTCAACTGTTTCGCAGCCAATAGAGCGGGCGTGAGCCAGCCTGGCTTTGTTCATATCGCCAACGATTACGACGGCCGCACCCAGCAACTGCGACGAAGCCGCGGCCGCCATGCCTACCGGGCCTGCTCCCGCAATGTAGACTGTTGTGCCGGGGCCAACGCCTGCATTGACAGCCCCGTGGAATCCGGTTGGGAAGATGTCACTGAGCATGGTGAGGTCGCGGATTTTCTCCATCGCCTGAGCTTTATCGGGGAAGCGCAGCAGGTTGAAATCAGCGTAGGGCACCATCACATACTCGGCCTGCCCGCCAATCCAACCACCCATATCAACGTATCCGTAAGCGCCCCCGGCCCGGGACTCGTTGACATTCAGGCAGATGCCGGTTTTTTGCTCTTTACAGGTGCGGCAGCGTCCGCAGGCTACGTTGAACGGCACCGAGACCAGGTCGCCCACGTTGAGAAACTCGACATCGGAACCCTTCTCAATGACTTCACCCGTTATTTCGTGGCCCAGCACCAGGCCTGATTCGGCCGTTGTGCGTCCCCGAACCATGTGCTGATCGGAGCCGCAGATATTGGTCGAAACCACTTTCAGCAACACGCCATGGTTAATTTTCTTGCCCCTGGGATTAACCAATTCGGGAAAGTCGATGCTCTGCACCTCCACTTTTCCCGGTTCAATGTACACAACGCCACGATTGCTTGCCATATAGGTTTACTGGTTTAGATGGTTAGGGTTTCATGAAATCTCCTTTAGAAAGTAAAAGCATGTATACTGGCCGGAGCTACCGTATTATCTTTTCCGATGCGCACTGCTGCCCTCACGACATGGCGTCAGTCCCAAACCTTTTTGGGTCAATTTGGCTTGCCTACCCATAAACCAGAAAAAGTCTATGAATACAGAACAGCTAAATAACCCCCTGCATGGCAAAACCCTGGAAGCCATTCTG
>DATHAW010000257.1:0-2440 GCA_035296465.1 Spirosoma sp. | reverse complement strand
CATGAGTTAGCCAATCATACGCTGTTTCATCCCTGTACCGGCAACACACCCGGCCGCGAATGGGTGAAACCCCATACCGATTTGAGCAAGTACACCGTCCAACGGATGACGGACGAAATAAAGATGACCAACGTCCTGCTCAAAACCCTCGACGGCCAGACGACCCGCACGTTTGCTTATCCATGTGGCGACACCAAAATTGGAGACGTCGAGTATTACAAAACGGTGGAAGGTGATTTTGTTGCTGCCAGAGGAACAAAAAGCGAGATGAAGACGATTACCGAAATCAACTTTAATGATGTCGGTTCATACGCCATTAATGGGGAGTCGGGCGACCAGTTGATTGCCCTGGTGAAGCAGGCGCAGGCAACCAATTCGGTACTCGTCTTTCTGTTTCACGGAGTTGGCGGTGGACACTCGCTGAACGTAGCGCTGGCGGATCACAACAAGCTGGTGCGTTATCTCAGGCAGAATATAGCGGATATCTGGGTAGCACCCTTCATTGAAGTGGCTCAATACGCAAAAGCCCGCCAGTCGAAACAGAAGTAGGTTTAGCCATGAAAAATAAGCTCCTGAGTCTGCTGTTTATGTTTGTCTGCCTCTCGTCGAGGCTCGCAGCCCAGCGCGTGTTCATCCAGCAGGTTAATCCTACGCGGCAAAGTAAGTACGCGGTTGAACAGCTTACAAAAACGCTTATTGCCCGGCATTACACGGTTGGGACCGACGCCCGAAAAACCGATTATACGATACGTTTGGCCTCCGGTCATCAGCCAGTAGGCCCCGAAGCGTATTCCATTGAACGGCGGGGCAACCAGCTTACCATTACGGGTGGCGATGCCCGCGGGCTTATCTACGGCAGCCTGTCGCTGGTGGAAGAACTACAAAACGGCGCTACGCTGCAAACCGTCAACCAACGTAGCGAAAAGCCTCATTTATCCCTTCGTGCCATCAAGTTCGATTTACCCTGGGACACGTATCGCCACAGCTACGCGCTCGATCTGCATTACGAAACCTGCCGGGATACGCTCTACTGGAAAGCATTTCTGGATATGATGGTCCAGAATCGCTTCAACGCGCTGAGTTTATGGAACCTGCATCCGTACACGTTCATGATCAGGCCAACGAACTTCCCGGCGGCTACGCCCTTCAACGACCAGCAGTTGAAGGAATGGCAGACGCTTTTCCACGCTATTTTTCGGATGGCGAACGAACGGGCGATTGATACGTACCTGGTTCCGTTTAATATTTTTACCAGTCCTGAATTCTCGAAAGCCTACAACGTAAATCCGAAACTGAATAACCTGAACCACCATCACTTTATCGACGGCGATACGTCGGCTATCGTAAAGCGTTACACGCGGGAGTGCGTTACGCAGGTGCTTCAGGAGTATCCCGAACTGACGGGCTTTGGGCTGACCCTGGGCGAAGCCATGGGCGGCATAGGTCCGCAACAACGCGAAGACTGGATGAAGGAAACCATCATTGACGGAATGCGGCTGGCCGGCCGAAAAACCAGGCTTATTCACCGGATTCCGTTTTCCAGTACAACAGGGTCGCTGGGCATTACCAGCATAGACACGGAAAAACTAACCCGGAAGTCCATCGAAAGCGAGGGAGCGCTGGATTTTATTGAGAAACCCATCTGGGCTGACTTAAAATACAACTGGTCGCACGGCCACTCGACACCCACGCTGGTGAAAGTACACGGGGGTAAGTTGTTCGATACGTACTTCAAGCCCGACCCAACGGCCTACAAAATTACCTGGACGGTCCGAAACGAAGATTTCTTTTGCCTGCGCTGGGGCGTTCCCGATTTTGTCCGGGCGCACATTGCCGCCAATAACCAGGCGTATGTTGGGGGTTATTTTCTGGGTTCAGAAACCTACATTCCGGCAAAAGACTACTTTACCAAACCGGGCGGGCGGGTCGGCTGGACATACGCTTTTGAACGGCAGTGGCTATTTTATAAGCTATGGGGCCGATTGCTCTACAATCCCACCACTCCCGACCGGATTTTTTCCGCTGATTTTGTGCGTCGCTACGGTGCTCCGGCGGCTCATTTGCTGGAGGCTTACGCCCTGGCTTCCTCCACGCCCCTGCGGCTGGCGTCGGCCTTTGATTTCACCTGGGATTTTTCGCTCTACAGCGAAGGGATGATGGCGTTTGATGCACAGAAGAACGTCTCCTACATTTCCGTCAATCAGCAGATAACGCAGCCAACGCTCGACCCGGACTACGTGTCGGTGAGCGACTACGTAAAAACGGTGGGGGCAGGTGGTTCGTTTGGATCAGAAAAAATTACGCCACCCCTACTGGCCCGAATGCTGGAAACCGATTGCCGGAAAGCGCTGCGCCTTGTGCAGCCAATTAACGTATCGGCCAATCGTTCGCTCCTGTATGAGGTGGCGGATGTGCAGGTGTGGGCTAATCTGGGACTGCA
>DATHAW010000256.1:0-3499 GCA_035296465.1 Spirosoma sp. | reverse complement strand
CGTTTTGGCAGTCCTGACGCTGACTTATATGTGCTGCAAACCATTGTTGAAGCCTGTAAAGAAGCCAAGCAAACAGCAGCCGCCAACAAGTACGATGCCATCTTCCAGAAGCACATCAATGCATTTGGCTGATGGTGTACTACATTATTCTATGAACACAAATGAGGGCTAAGCAAGCCCTCATTTGTGTTTATAGAATTATGTAGTGCACCATCAGCCAAATGCGTTAATGTGCTTCTGGAAGATGGCATCGTACTTGCTGGCGGCTGCAGTTTGCTTGGCTTCCTTACAGGCTTCCACAATGGTTTGCAGCACGTATAGGTCGGCGTCGGGGCTGCCAAAACGACCGTTGCCGCTCTTGGCATAGGTCAAATTCTGATCGGCACGGGCCGCCATGGTGTTGGCAATCTCGAGCGCTTTTTTGGAATCTCCTATGCTGAAGTAGAACCTAACGTAGTTCGACGAGATCTGGTCGTAGGGAATGCTCTTATCAGGAATAACCCGTAATGAATAATCCAGTACTTCCTTTGCCTTAGCAGGTTTTCCTTCCCGGATAAACTGGTCGGCTAACCGGAAGAAGGCAATGCGGGCCGAAATCACCGGCGGGCCTTTGTACGTCTCGTCATAATAAACATTCGGGTTGTCAAACTCACGCCAGAATGTCTTCTTGGTCATGTTGGTATACATGATGTCGGAGTTGACGTAACCATCCGTAGCACCCGGCACGGCCACCGGCATCAGGCGATAAGCATAGCCTTCCAATTGCATGTAATTTTTCAGACTCAGGTAATTGTCACTCGCCAGCGTACTTGAAAAATAAATGGGCCGCTGCCAGTTGTTGGTCGCGATCATATCGAGCATAATGAGGTCAGGCTTGTAGAGATCCTTCTTGCCGATGGTCCACTGCAAGGTGTCCTTCATTAAGGGTTTCAACGCGGCCGGAACAAAGTTCGCCTTGTCAACAGCAGCTTTATCAATAGGCAGGAACAGCACCGAAGATGGCAGGACACTCGTCATGTCGCCATTGGTGAGCGGCACCTGAATGGCCGGGCTGCTGGTCTTGATCAGGTTGATGTATTGCTTGAGGTCGATGCCATTTTTAACACCCGCCACTTCGTAGAACGGCACAATGTCGTTTTTGCCCTTATTGAACTGATCAAACTCCAGCGAGATCGGTAGCGCTTCGGACTCATAGGTTTTGCGCTTCATCTGCTGAATGTACCACTCCGTGCCAAGCAGACTCAGGTTACAAACGCGTACATCGCGCCGGAACCCTTCAACCTCCTGCACGTACCAGAGGGGGAATGTATCGTTGTCGCCACCAGTGAACAGAATGGCATTTGGTGCACAGGAATTAAGCAGATTCTTGGCAAAGTCGACCGACTGGTAGCGGTGATTGCGGTTGTGGTTATCCCAGCTTTTGGCTCCCATCATGACGGGCACGAGCAGGCTCAGTCCAATGACTAATCCATTACGTGTCGTGTCCGATTTAAGGTAGGCACGCAGTCCTTCGGCAATGGCCATTACACCCAACCCAACCCAGATGGTGAAGAAATAGAATGATCCAACATAGATATAGTCCCGTTCGCGAGGCTCTGAAGGGGGCGAGTTCAGGAAAATCTGGAGTGCAATGCCCGTAAACAGGAATAGTAACCCAACAATCAGAAAATCGCGTCGACGGCGGAAGTACTGAAATACGATTCCGAACAGCCCCAGCAAAAAGGGCAGCATGTAAAAGTTATCACGGGCTTTGTTGGCTTTCAACAGGTCTGGTGCGCCGGCATCGGATGACCAGGGCAGGAGGTAGCCTGCTCCTTCTTCGTCGGACTCGCGCCCGGCAAAGTTCCACATCAGGTAGCGCCACCACATATGGCCCAACTGATAACTAAACATGTACTTCAAATTATCACCCATTGTGGGTTTCTGCCCTTCGGCAAGGCCCAGCATCTGGCGGTATAATTGGGGGTGATTCTGCTGACTGCTGTAGACCCGGGGGAACAGCATTTCGTCGCCGGGGGCGTAGATATATTCCGGCTGGTGATCAAAGATGACGTATTTACTGCCTTCTTTCTTCCATACGGGTGCCCCCTGTTTCTGATCGATTGGGCGGGCTGTGAAAACAGGGCCGTAGAGGAGAGACCGGCTGCCATACTGCTCCCGTCGTAAGTAAGACAGGAAGTTCAGCGCGTCATCGGGTTTGTTCTCGTTGATTGGTGGGTTAAAATCGGCCCTGACCAACACCTGCATATACGACGCATAGCCAATAAGCACGAACGCCAGCGCCAGCAGGGATGTGTTAAGAATCGGCCGTTTCTGCCGGGCCGACCAGATGATGCCGTAGGCGACCGCGCCGAGGAAGACGACCACGAAGAATGTCATGCCCGAGTTGAACGGCAGGCCGATCGTATTAACAAAGAACCGCTCTACAAAGAAGGCCATGCCCGGCAACCCCGGAATGATGCCCGCGTTAATAATGCCGAGAACAACCATGCCAATCCCAAAGGCAGTGGCTCCGCCCCAGAATGTTGGCCGGGGGTATTTTTTAAAGTAATAAATCAGGGCCAGCGCAGGCAGCGTCACCAGGTTAAGTAAGTGAACGCCAATGGATAGTCCCGTTAGGTAGGCAATGAAAATCAACCAGCGGTTGGCAGCCGCTTCGTCTTCAATGCGTTCCCATCTGAAGGCCGCCCACACAACAATGGCCGTGAAAAACGACGACAAACCATATACCTCTGCTTCAACGGCCGAAAACCAGAACGTATCGGAGAACGTATAGACTAAGGCACCAACGGCTCCCGTGCCGATTGCCAGTAGTGTGTCGGCCGTGGAGTACTCGCTTTCCGGACGGCCAAGAAGTTTCTGAGCCAGCATCGTGATGGTCCAGAACAGAAACGCAATGGTAAGAGCGCTGGCTACTACCGAGGTCATGTTAACCCAATAGGCTACATTAGTCAGGTCACCCAGGGAGAACATGGAAAAAATGCGGCCCAGCAAGAGAAAGAACGGTGCACCGGGCGGGTGCGGCACCTGGAGCTTATAAGCACACGCAATAAATTCGCCGGCGTCCCAGAAACTGGCAGTGCGTTCGACGGTACTCGCATACGTAAAGAGCGCGACGGCGAAAACGAGCCAGCCCGTGATGGTATTCAGGCGTTTAAATGAAGGCATACTAGTGAAAATTTATGAACTGCTTTTGTGTAAGAAGCCTCCAAAATTACGCAAAAACAGCCCGTCCGGGTTGGGACAGGCTGTTAAAGTTTGTTAAGGCGGTAATTGGGCCTATGCGGCTGACATAATGGAACGTTAATCGAGCCATCCTGACCAGGCTCAACGACTTAATAATTACTATCTGAACTCGAGTTGGTAAACCGGCTATTGCCCGTGCTGCGGGGCCGTTGTGCAGTGCCATCTGCCCGGGTCGAACTGCTGCTGGTATCACGACGATAACCACCTGCATTCTGATTAGCCGGGCGAGCGTCACTGCTACGGTGCTGACCAC
>DATHAW010000255.1:0-2542 GCA_035296465.1 Spirosoma sp. | reverse complement strand
CCGTCGATGTTCGGTTAAAAAATGGCCGCAGACGACGGCAGGAAGTACCGTTTGGTACGTCGTTCTATTCTCAATCGGCACGGGGTGTCTGGCTCCTGCCGGGCGAGACCATTACGAAACGATATTCATTTTAAGTCCCAGAATCTGGCCCGTGGCCCCAATTGACCCCTCGGGCCAGGTTACGGATAATGACTTCATTTTGCTGTCGTTGTTAAATAAATACGCCTGATTACTCGCGTATGTTCTCCCCTACGACCCGCGCAGAGCGGCTTCGTACGGCTGAGGCCGTAAAAAAACCCGTTGCGGCAGGACCGCCCGAGTTCGTGTTCACAACGTTCGTGGGTACGTTGGCGGGGGGCGTGGCAAACAGCCCCCCATTGGTAATCTGCTGCGCAAACTGTTGCCAGAACGCATAGGCCTCCGGCGTAATTGACCGAATCTCCACGTCGACTACGTCGTTGAGTGCGTACAAACTATCGGGGTTGATTGACTGGCGGAAGGGCCGGATAAACATGAACCCATCTGTGTTGGCACTTCCTGGGAATGACGCGTCCTTCAGGGTAATAATATCGCGCGCCCTGTTTTGCAGTACGCCATTCCGAAAATACCGGATCCGATAATAGTCAGTAGCACCGGGCAAGTCGCGGGCGTAGAACTCAGCCTGGTAGCCTTCGATGCTAGACAGGGGATTAAGCTTTTGCTTTCTGAAAATAATCGAATCGACCGGGGGGACCCGGTTCATGGTCGAAATCGCCCGGTATGTATTGCCCTGGTAAGTGATGCTCAGGCCGTAGGTTTGCCCAATCCGCCCCAGGGTGTCGCCTTCCTCCGGCTGCCATACGTAGTGGCCGTCATTGTCGGGGTCGGTGAAGGCAAAGGTCCGGCCCGCCAGGTCTGACACACTTACGGTGGCCCCAGTTACCGTCGGCGCGGGGCTGTTATCGAAATAAGCGGCTGTTTGGGTCAGCCGGATGGATTGCAGACCGGGCTGATCGGTGATGGTAGCATCAACCGTTAACTGGGCTGGCCCCGTGTCAAGTTTGGCATCAATCACGGTTTCGCAGCCAAACAGAGCAAAAGCGGAGAAGAGCCAAAGAGCGAAAAAAATGTTTAATTTCATAAGCTTGTCTGGGCTAACCTGCTGGTTGGCCTGTTACACATCTAACATGCTTCAGTCAGGGATCGATCCAGTCGGATTAGAACTTGAAATTATAGGTTATCGATGGAATGACCGCAGCAAAAACAGAGTACCGAACGGCCTGTGTTAACCGGGGATTGTCGGAGTTAGACTGGAAAAACACGGAAAACGGGTTTTTACGGGCGTACACGTTGTAGACCGAGAACACCCAGTTGTCTTCTTTTCGTTTGCCGGGTCGCCGGCGGCCCTGCAGCGTAGCGGCCAGATCGAGCCGGTGATAGGGCGGGATGCGGTAGTTGTTACGGCCGTTGATAACCTGCCCAACGATACCCTCATACTCGAAGCGGTTGGTGGGGAATGTGCCGGGTGTGCCCGATGCCAACGTGAACGTACCCGAAAAATTCCACCGGCTGGCTATTCCGTTGCCACGGGGTGGCGGATCCAGCAGCAGCACCGTTGTCAGCGTGTGTCGTTTGTCGAAGCGGGTCGGATACCAGTTGCCGCCATTGATACCTGCTACCTGACGCTCTGTTTTGGCCAGCGTATAACTGACCCAGCCGTTCAAAACGCCCGTATTGCGCTTCACGTAGAATTCGGCCCCATAGGCTCGTCCCCTGCCATTCAGCAGGTCACCTTCGAGGTATTTGTTTAGAAGCAGGTCAGCGCCGTCTACGTAGTCAATCTGGTTCTGAAGCCACTTATAATACACCTCCACCGACGCTTCGAACTCACTGCCTTCACCCTTTGTGGCCCCAAAATTTCTGAAAAATCCGCCCGCCACCTGATCGCCAATCTGCGGTTTGATGTTGTTGGTCGATGGCGTCCACACGTCTAACGGCGTAGACGCGGTGGTGTTAGAGATCAGGTGGATGTACTGCGCCAGACGGTTGTAGCTGAGTTTAAAGGAACTGTTGTTGCCCAGCTCATATTTAGCAGCCAGCCGTGGTTCCCAGTTACCGTAGGTTTTGATGTTGGCACCCCGCTTATAACTGGTAATGGCAACGGGCAGACGTGACCGGTTGCCCACTGCTACGTTCTCCCCAAAGGTATAGGCCTCGCCCGGCCCAATGTAGTTGAACAGCGAATAACGCAGTCCATACTGTAGCTGAAATTTGGGCGTGATTTGCTGCTCATTACCCACGTACAGGGCGTTTTCGAGACCATATTTGCTTTCCAGCCCAAACCTACTGATTGTTCCGGCGCTGGCAGCGGTGGCTGTGCCGGGCTGGAAGTCGTGCAGGATGCTCTGCCCGCCAAACGTAATGGTACTTTTGCCCAGAAACAGCGTGAAGTCAGGTTTGAAGCTGTAATCCACAATCCGGGAATTGGTCCTGAAGTAGTCCTGCTTTTCCTTACGCTTTAAGTCGGTGTCGAGCGAATAGTCGTAATTGCTGTAGTAGGCCG
>DATHAW010000254.1:0-3180 GCA_035296465.1 Spirosoma sp. | reverse complement strand
GCAACATCGGTGGGCATGTACAAATCGCGGCCCTTCATGACAATGTCGCAGGGCGTACCGGCCAGGTCATACTCGACATTTTCGTGCAGCGCATTGTTCACGCTGAAGGCCAAGGTCCGGACGCGGGTCTTTTCGACGTTCGTACACTCGGTCACCATAGCATATTGTACGTTCAGCGTGGTGGTTAGTTGCTGCACCAGCGACTGAAAAAAATCGATACCGATGTCGGCCGCCGTTCCTTCCGAGATTCGGCGGAGCGTATCGTCCAACTGCGAGCGTTCGGTCACGTCGCGCACGAAGCAGCACAGGTATTCCTGCCCGTCAAACTGAATAAAGTTCATCCCCACTTCAGCCTGTCGAAGCGTACCGTCCTGCCGAAACTGGTTCATTTCCAGCGTCAGCGTATGCGACTGTTTCAGCCGCTGCCACAAGTGAGTGTACTGGTCCTGATTGTAATCGGGATGGATATCGGCAAAATGCAGGGTACAGATTTGAGCAGGTTCATAGCCCAGTTGCTGGCAGGACGCTGCATTGGCCCGCTTTACCCGACCGTACTGGTCGAAGAGCAAAATAGGTTCCAGGGCGTTTTCGACGGTGAAGTGCGACAGTCGAAGCACATTGGAAGAAAGAACAGCGGTTCCGGTTACCATAATGATCGGATGGAGTAGTCGTTGCGGTGTGCTGTTACGTTGACCGGCTTATACACGGTAATCTATGCCGCAATTCCCGGTCCGAACGGCCCGCCGTTCGGGATTAATGGCTGTATGAGTCAGATTTGAACCTTTCGTCGGCTAACCAATAATTAGCTGACAGACATATACTTGGTTTTCCTATGTCATTTCGTGAAAGTTACGAAATATCGGGACTTGCCGGTTGGCACGGGTATACGCTGCCAGCGCATTTTGGGCGTTTTCCGGCAAGTGGGGGCGTTTTTATCGGGCTTGGCACGGCTGGAACGGTATTTGGCAATTGAGTTAGGGAATTCGAGTCGAGGACTCAACCACTAATCGTCAAAACAAAATCATGAAAACGCTTTCAATTCTGTTCATCGCTTTCACCTTTTCAATCCACTCTGGACTGGCTCAATCGAGCCCTGGTGTTCGCAAACAACAGTTTAACCTCGAAAAAGGGGTTGCCATTCAGGGCTACGATCCCGTAGCTTACTTCACCCAGAACAAGGCCAATCCAGGCCGGGCCGTGAAAGGGTCGGCCGCCAACGCCTTTACCTACAAGAACGTCACGTATCACTTCGCTTCAGCCGCTAACCTGAAGGCGTTCCAGGAAAACCCCGATAAGTATGAGCCGCAATACGGGGGCTGGTGTGCCTACGCTATGGGTGCGGCTGGCGAGAAGGTTGAAGTCGACCCCGAAACCTTCAAGATAACCGACGGTAAGCTCTTCCTGTTTTACCACACCTTCATCAACAACACGCTCACCAAGTGGAACAAGGACGAGCCGAATCTGCACAAGAAAGCCGACGCCAGTTGGTCTAAGTTTACCCAGTCCTAATACGCATTCGTCAACCCGTTTAAATCCGTTATCAACCATGAACAACATAACCGTTTATATTCTCTGGGCCGCTCGTCTGGTAGCCGCCATCATTCTCCTTCAGACGCTGTATTTCAAGTTTGGCGCACAGGCTGAATCCGTGTACATCTTCACCAAACTGGGCGTTGAGCCCTGGGGGCGTATCGGCTCGGGCGTTGTCGAACTGATTGCGGCTATCCTCATTCTGATTCCCCGCACGAGCTGGATTGGAGCCGGGATAGGCCTGGGCGTAATGGCGGGCGCTATTCTGTCGCACCTGACGGTTCTGGGTATCGACATTCTGGGCGATGGTGGGTATCTGTTCTTTCTGGGGGTAGTTGTGGCGGTTAGCTGTGTCGTCATCCTCTTTCTGACACGTCAGCAGTGGTTGCCCATCGTGCTCACCCTGTCAGGCAACGTTCTGGGTAAGAAAGCCTTTAAAGCAGCCCGCGTCAAGCAGGTCATGTGAAAATCAGTGGCCTGGTACGGTCCGATTCTTCATCAACAAACGCACTCATTCATTAACTCTTCAGCTTTTCTTACTATGTGCCTGAAATCTGCCAGTACCGACATTATGATGCAACTCGCCGACGTAATTGGCCAGTTAACCGACCACGACTACGCTCGCCCGCTGTTAGTACTTTCGGGAAATACCATCGGCAAGCACGTTCGGCACATTCTGGAATTCTACGAACTGTTAGTCAACAGCGCCCAGACCGGCCAATTGAACTATGACCGACGGCAGCGCGACCTGCGGCTCGAAGTAGAGACCGACGAAGCCATCCGGCGCATCGGCTCCGTTGACCGATCTATTCACCGGCTCGATTTGAACCAGGTCCTGCACCTGGAAGCTGATCTGTCGGTCGCGGGAGCGGAGACGATTCAGATTCCGTCGTCGTTTGCCCGCGAACTGCTGTACAATATTGAACACGCCATTCACCACATGGCCCTGATTCAGATTGCCGTCGTGAGCGCATTCCCCGAAGTTGAGTTACCGCCCCATTTTGGGGTAGCCTACTCAACCGTACAGCACCAGTCGCACTGACTAAAACCGGCCATGAAACAAACTCAACCATCATGCTTCTTCTCTTCCTGATCGTCAGCGTCATTAGTTTCGCCGGGTCTATTCATCCCGGTACGGTAAACCTAGCCGTCGTACAAACGACCCTGAGCCAAAGCCGACGCGCCGGACTGTGGCTGGCCCTGGGCGGAAGTCTGCCGGAGATCGGGTACAGTGCGCTGGCGGCCGGTGGGCTGATGCTTATTCCGATGCACTCAAACTGGACGGTTGTACTGGCTTATGCTCCGATTCCAATATTGCTAGGGGCTGGTATTGCCGCTTTTCGGCATAAGCCCTTGGTGCTGAACGTTACAGCAACCAACGGTGTCTCGCTGCCCTTCTGGAAAGGGATCGCGCTGGGCGGCACAAACCCGCAACTGCTGCCTTTCTGGTCGGCGGTGTGGCTTTATCTGAGTCAGGCCACCATTGGTAACCAGATGCTGATTCCTGCCGGTCAGTTCGCCAGCCAATGGGTATTTGCCCTGGGAACGGCAGCGGGCGCATTTGGTTTGCTGGTACTGGTGGTGTGGCTGGCTGATTGGCAACGGCAACGCATCGTACACTATCTGAACGGTCCGTGGATTAATCGCCTG
>DATHAW010000253.1:0-6790 GCA_035296465.1 Spirosoma sp. | reverse complement strand
ATTTATTGAGCAGACTTGTTTTTATGCAGACAGAAATGATATCCACCCCAGTCAGACACATGAGTTAAGGGGAGTTGGCGCGGGCAGGTCATGGAGTAGTTGCCTCTCTGCCCTGAACCGGAAAAACAAAGTTGTTTTAAGACCTTTGCGTATGGCGCACCAACACGACCACGCACACCATCATCACCATGGCACTGTCCCGATGAGCAGTGTGAACCGGGCTTTCATTATCGGGGCAGTTCTGAACACCGCCTACGTAGTGATGGAGTTTAGCCTGGGGTTATATTATAACTCATTGGCACTCATTGCCGATGCAGGCCATAACCTGAGCGACGTGGCGGGGCTGCTGCTGGCCCTGCTGGCCTTCCGGCTGGCACGGGTCCGGCAAACACCCACCTTCACCTATGGCTACCGCAAAAGCACGGTGCTGGCCTCACTCATTAACGCCGTCATTCTGCTCATTACCATCGGGGCTATTTTGCTGGAGAGTGTGCAGCGGTTTCGCCACCCCGAACCCGTAGCCGGGGGTCCGGTGGCCTGGGTGGCCGGGCTAGGCATCGTGGTCAATACGATATCGGCGATGCTGTTTTTTCGGGACAAAAACCATGACCTCAACGTAAAGGGTGCCTATCTGCACCTGGTTGCCGACGCGCTGGTTTCGCTGGGGGTGGTAGTAGCCGGTATCATCATCAGTTACAGCGGCTGGTTCTGGCTCGACCCGATCATCGGTATTGCGGTGGCGGCTGTCATACTTGGGTCGACGTGGCAGCTACTGAGCGAGAGTGTCAGGCTGTCGCTCGACGGCGTTCCGGCCGCTATTGACCTGCCGGCCATGCTGACCGACCTGCGGGCCGCGCCGGGCGTTCGCGACGTGCACCATGTGCATGTGTGGGCCATGAGCACAACCGAAAACGCCCTCACTGCCCACCTCGTGCTGGCTCCTAACCTGACAGATACCGATGTGGGAACCATCAAAGCCGATGTCCGCCACCGGCTCGAACACCACGCCATTCGCCACGCTACGCTCGAAACCGAAGTCGCAGCGGAAGCTGACTGCGGAGCAGAGAACTGTGACCCTGTATGAGCTATGGAATGGGTTTACCTGTATATGTCTATTTAAGGCACTGGGCTGAAACTATAGTGCTTTATAAACAGCGCGGGCAGATGACTGTATCGGCAAAGTCAAACTCGCTCAACGGCGGAAAATGGACGATTTTCGGGGTCGCCCTTCATTTATTTATTGGTCGTAGGTGTCTTCGGCATCTGGTAAGTAAAGGTATTGTTGATGGGTGCGCCGAAGTAGTTAACCCTCAGGTAGTCCAGTCGCTTTTTATGATCATTCAGCCTGGCTTTGAAATCCTCGATGTTGCGGCCTGCCTGAGGTGTCCAGCCCGTTTCGGCAACGGCAATCAAACGCGGGAACGCCATGTATTCGATGTATTCTGACGTTGGCATGTACTCGGTCCAGACGTTGGCCTGCACCCCCAGAACGTGGCGGGCCTGGTCGGCGTTTAGACTGTCGGACACCGACGGGTTGAAGCTATATACGGTTTCGAGGGGCAAAAACCCGCCAATCGCAATGGGCACCGTCTGCGTTTTCGGGTCAACCTGGTAGTAATCCAGGTAGCAGTAGGTCGACGGGCTCATGATTACATCGTGGTTTTGGCGGGCAGCCGCAATGCCACCGGCAATGCCCCGCCAGCTCATCACCGTCGCGTTAGGTGACAGGCCACCTTCGAGAATTTCGTCCCAGCCAATCATCCGTCGACCTTTTGACGTAATGAACTTGTCGATGCGCCGGATAAAATAACTCTGCAGTTCGTGCTCGTCTTTCAGGCCTTCCTTCTTCATCAGTTCCTGGCAAAACCGGCTCTGCCGCCACTGCGTTTTAGGACATTCATCGCCCCCGATGTGGATGTAACGACCAGGAAACAAATCCATCACCTCCGTCAGGACGTTTTCCAGAAACTGGAATGTTTCTTCGCGGGGAAACAGCACATCCTCATGAATTCCCCACTTGGTGGCTACCTCCACAATCTTGTCGGGGTTACTGCCCAATTCAGGATAGGCCGCCAGCAAACCCATGGCATGGCCTGGCATTTCGATTTCCGGCACCACCGTCACGTACCGCGACTGAGCATACCTGACCACCTCGCGCACCTGGTCTTGGGTGTAAAAACCCCCGTAGGGCTTCCCGTCAAATTTGTTATCAGCATACCGGCCTATCATGGTTTGCTTACGAACAGAGCCAATCTGGGTCAGCTTTGGGTATTTTTTGATTTCAATGCGCCAGCCCTGGTCTTCGGTCAGGTGCCAATGGAAGGTATTCATCTTGTGCAGAGCCAGCAGGTCGATGTACTTTTTGAGAAACGGCACGGGCATAAAATGGCGACCTACATCCAGCATGGACCCTCGCCAGGCGTAACGGGGCTGGTCTCTGATGGTGCAACATGGCACAGTCCAACGTACATCACCTACTTTGCCAGGGCTAAACACGGCCGACGGCATCAGTTGCAGTAGCGATTGGACGCCGTAGAAGAAACCGCCCGGCTGCTCGGCAGCGATGGTGATATTGGCCGGGGTGACCGTCAGCGTATAACCTTCGGCGCCCAACCCCGTTCCCTTTGCCCTGACGAACGAAATGCCGTTTTTAGCTTTCGAGGTGGTGATGTTAGGCGTATACCCAGTGGACTTCTTTAATTGGTCGGCCAGCAATTGAACAATCGAACGAGCCTGATTATCGGCAACTTCTACGCTGATGACTGGTTTAGCCGGCAGTGTGTACTGGCCGGTTTGCTCGGTTAGCTGAGCAGGTTTAGGCAGAATGGCATAACGAGACTGCGAAAAGACGGTTTGCGTGAACACAAGCGCGATTAGCAGGCAAAGCATCGAAGTTTTCATAGAGCGTAGTGGCTAAGGAGATTTAGGTCAGCTTTATTAATGGGAAAATAGGTGCAACACACTATCAATCGTACAAACGATTTTATTCCCACTAAGTTAAATTGACTATATGTGTAGCCCTGAACATGATCACCTTCGGACGTTCAAACTATTATCAATTGGCCCCTTAAAACCAGTTCAATGGCTTTTAGCTGGGGAGCCGAAGCTTTAACCATAATCGTTCCGGCTCTGGCCGTTGAACGAACGATAGCTAAGCACCAGCCCTAATCTTTTCATTATTTTTACTCCATACCGGAGCTATCTGCAAACAACGAAAATGGATTGCCCTCTACCAACTTTTTTTACCGCTTTAGCCGGTCATTAAGCACAAGATTACTCGATTTATAGTATTACTTAACTTCGGGCTACTTTATTAAGGTCCTGTAAGTATTGATAATAAGCGTATACGGTATTTTTAGCCAAATAGAGGTTTCTTAGAACGCGTTTTCCTCTCCTTTGAATACATTGTAGACGGTCAGAAACATAATCTTGATGTCCAGCCAGAGATCCCAGTTCTCCAAATAAAACAAGTCATACTCCACCCGCTTCTTGATGTGATCCAACTCGGTGATCTCACCCCGATAGCCATTCACCTGGGCCCAGCCCGTGATGCCCGGCTTTAAGAACTGACGGATCATGTACTGATCTTCCATCTGGGAGAAATCCTCAGTGTGTTTGAGCATATGCGGACGAGGACCCACTACGCTCATCTCCCCCCGCAGCACATTCAGAAACTGGGGAAACTCATCCAGACTCGTCCGGCGTATGAACTTGCCAATCCGGGTTACCCGGTTATCGTTGCGCGTGGCCTGCTTGGCGTTCGCTTCGTTGTTAGGCCGCATGCTGCGAAACTTGAAGCACCCAAAGGGCTTGTTGTCCTTGCCTGAGCGGATCTGCACAAAAAAGATCGGACCCGGCGACTCCAGGTAGATCAGCAGTCCCAAAAGGGGCACCAGCCAGGAGAGAATAAATACCGTCACCAGTCCACTCACCACCACATCGAACAAGCGCTTATTGAAGCGGTTGAGCACTTCCTCCAGCGGCTCGCGCCGAACCGAGAGAATAGGCATGTCGCGCAGGAAGTCCACGTAGACGGTCTTGTCAATCAGGTTGGTGAAGTCGGCCACGACCTTAAAGCGAATCAGCTCTTTTTCGGCCTGCTCCATGATCTTGTAGACCTTGGCATTGTTCTCAGGCATGATGGTGGAGTAGATCTCGTTGACACCCATCTGGCGGGCGAGACTGAGCGTATCATCCAGGTTGGCATAGACCGGGTAGCCCTGCTCGGGAGCCTGTTGGGGCCGCTCGGCCAGGAAGCCCACAATCTGGATGTTGAATCCTTCCATATCGAGGTAGGTGGCCAGCGTGCGGCTCAGGGAGTTATAGCCCAGAATAAGGATCTTGCGTTTGAGGTGAATCTCCCGCTTGACCCATTCGCGCATGCCCAGGTAGAGGAAGCGGTTGAAGATGAGCCCGACCAGGAACAGGCCGGTGGTAGTGAAGACTAACGCCTGGGAGAGGGGAATCCGGCGGGGCAAGAACAGGTAAGCCAAGCCCAATACGGCCCAGAAGGCGTAGGTACGCATGCTCCTGCGCAGGAAGTTCTCGAAGTAGAGGATGTTTCTGGCGCGGTACATGCCGCCCATCAGGGCCAGGGTGATCCAGAACCAGTTGATGACCAGCCAGTACTGGAAGTAGCGTCCGAAGAAGCGGGACTGGTCGGTTTCTTCGTTGAGACTTTGGGCCAGCAGGTAAATGACATTGAGGATGAAGAGGTCAAACAGTATGAAGAAGAGTTGGACAAACCTCAGAAAGGACTTATTCATGCTACGGTAGGTACTAAACTATTTGAATTTATTAAAAATTTTTATTCGTGGGCCTAAAAGCCGGCAAAGTACGTTGAAAAAATTTAATCAACCCCACTGATAGGAATAGGTGACTAAAGGGCGCTTCTACAAATGTAATTTGAGTATGTATTAGCTAATACACCGTCTAATCAATACTATACCGTTTAATATATTTTACTTAAAAATATTTGATTTGCGTTTTTGCTTTATTAGGCTCCTATCTTAGAAATTATAAAATGACAGCTTTATCCGAATGCACACTTTTGAGCCGATCGAATGATTAGGCACATTTTATAACGTACGTAGCTAGTATTGGCTTGAGTTGTATCGGTGCCAGATGGGTATTGATATATACAATTTCTCTCTAATCCATCCTGAATCCTGTTGGAGACGAACAGAACAGTTTACTATCTGATATTAAGTAGTTGAATAATATATGGTCTCTACAGTACTAAAGTACTTTGGGATAACTAATTATCCCCCAAATAAATATCTCACTATCAAACAGTTACTTTTTTTAGGAACGTTCAGATTTTACAGTAATACGGTGCGCGGGTCCTTTACAGGTAACCAGGTACTAGTCTTTTAAAAAGAAGCATTAATCTGTACGGTTAGGTCAGAAGCCGATGGAGTTACCGCCATCGACGGGCAGGGAGACACCCGTTACGTACTTGGCTGCCTCGGAGGCTAGATAAACCGCTGCCCAGCCTATGTCTTCTGGCAGGCCGAATTTACCCATCGGTGTGCGACGCATGGCACGGGCGAAACGGTCGGGGTCGCCACCCATGGCCGTTTTACTCATGGCGGTTTCGATGAAACCCGGTGCAATGGCATTTACCCGAACGCCCTTTCCCGAAAATTCGGATGCCAGCACTTTCACCATGCCTTCGACGCCCGCTTTGGAAGCTGCATAGGCCGCAACCCGGTCGATGCCGTAGTAGGCGGCCATAGATGAGATCATGATGATGGAACCGCTGCCCCGTTCAATCATGCGCCCGGCACAAGCACGGGTTAGTGAAAAAACAGCGTTAAGGTTGGTATGGACAATCCGGTCAAAATCCTCATCAGTAACTTCCAATGCAGGTTTTTTCATATTGATACCGGCATTATTGACCAGAATATCAATGGGGCCATACTGGCGTTCGATATTGTCCACAAGGCCGTCGAGTAGCGATCGTTCGGTAACATCATTGACAACATAATGCGCGGAAGAGGTTGAGCGGCCTGCTGTCAGCGTGGCAACAGCGTCCTGCAGCGGCTGCTCCCGTCGTCCGGTGATGATGACTGTGGCACCGGCTTCAACCATGCACCGGGCAATATCAAAACCAATACCACTGCCGCCACCGGTAATCAGGGTAAGCTTCCCGGCCAGCGAAAACACATGGTTGAAGTTAGCTGTTATGGCTGGCGCCCGTTCGGGAACCTCTCTATATTGGTTATCTGTTGCCTGTTTCATTCAGTGATTTTTTGCAAAAAGCGGTTTTTATCGGATGGGGGTGTCTCTCGATTGGGCATAAGCTTTGCGAAGGTCGATTTTCCGGACCTGACTTGCCACGTAGCCCATTCCCTGAAAAATGTGCCGCACAAACAGGGGGTCTTCGTAATCTGATTTCGCATGACCAAGGGTTGTACACCAGGTATAGCCACCGTCGAAGTTGTAATACCAGGCCGATGGGTATAGCTCTGTGTATGACCCACGGGCCGCCTTTA
Organism: Spirosoma sp.; assembly: GCA_035296465.1. Taxonomy (GTDB): domain Bacteria; phylum Bacteroidota; class Bacteroidia; order Cytophagales; family Spirosomataceae; genus Spirosoma. Next base: position 293 of record DATHAW010000253.1, on the reverse strand, counting down.
CCTTCTCGGCGTCTTTGTCGTTGAGCGAAGTGAGGTCATTGGCCATAATGACAGTTGGGCCCGGTGTCATGTCTTTCGTGAAATAGAACTCATCTTCTTTCTCCCACACAGTCGGTAATCCCTGCATGGAGGGGTGTTTCGTGTCGATGACATTGACCCGGATCTTTTGGAACGGCGGATGCCAGGCAAACGTACCGCCAATCATCCGTTTAAACCAGGTCCAGTTTCGTTCGGTACCCATGACCGAATGAATACCGACAAACCCGCCCCCTGCTTCGATATACCGCCGGAAC
>DATHAW010000252.1:0-3531 GCA_035296465.1 Spirosoma sp. | reverse complement strand
ATGGACAGTTCAAACCTGTCGACCTGCGGACCGAAACCGATCTGACGGAGCCGGGCGGCTACTTTCTGGGCTTCGGGCGGCAGCGCAATACGCAGCAGCGGGTTTTTATAATAACCATCCGTGACCGACGCCTGATCGGCCCCTTTACTAATACCGACGCGCAGGGCTTCTTTCAGGCCCAAGGCAATATCGCTGCTCGACAGGCTGCCCAGCGTAGTGCCACTGCCGGCGGGCTGCGTTACGGCGTCCAGAACTTTCCCTAAAATACCGCCATTTGTTTTTGGGCCAGTCGTTGAATCCTGTCTGGAGCGGTCGGTCGTATCCTGCGCGTGGAGTGTAGTAGCCGATGAAAGGGCCACTAGGGCAGTCAGTATGGTTTTTATCGTCATGTCCGTTTATTCAGGTTGATCCTACACGTAACGGCCGGTTGGCCTAAATCGTTTTTTCGTACTTTTGACAACTTATAATGGATAAGGTAAAAGGGTAAGGGAAAAATTCTTTCGCCGGGTCGGCACGCTGTCGGCCACAATCGTTTGGGTTGGCCTGTTGCCCGTATCCATTCGCTACTATTCTATGATCGATACCATCCGGGCCGAAGTAATCACCATTGGCGACGAAATTCTGTTCGGCCAGATTACCGACACCAACACGCAGTGGATTAGCACCGAACTGACCAATATTGGCATTCGCACCATCCGCAAATCATCGGTTGGCGACCAGCCCGACGCCATTCTCCAAATACTCCGCGAAGCACATCAACGCGCCGACGTTATAATCATCACGGGTGGGCTGGGGCCAACCAAGGACGACATCACCAAAAAAGTGCTCTGTCAGTATTTTGGGGTGGGTCTGGTACGTAACGAAACAGCACTGGCACTGGTCACGGGTTTCTTTGAAAAACGGGGCCGTGCGATGACTGACCTCAACCGGGGTCAGGCCGATCTGCCCGCCAACGCTCATTACATGCAGAATGACTGGGGCACCGCGCCGGGTATGTGGTTCGAGCATGCACGTAGCGACGGCGACGAAGCAGACGGGCCAGGCCGGGTGTACATATCGCTGCCGGGCGTACCGTTTGAGATGAAGAACCTGATGACCCACCGGATTCTGCCCAAACTGCGCGAAACCTTTAAGATGCCCATAATCAAACACAAAATGATTAAGACCGTCGGCATTGGTGAGTCGTTTCTGGCCGAGCGCATCGAAGCGTGGGAAGATGCCCTGCCCGATCACATAAAACTGGCCTACCTCCCCCACTCCGGTCAGGTACGGCTGCGCCTGACGGCTACGGGCACCGATGACACGCTCCTGGAACGTGAATTGGCCGGGCAGGTAGAGAAGGTAATGCCCCTGATTGATAAGCACGTTTTCGGCTTTGATAGCGATGAACTCGAAACCGTTGTTGGCCGGTTGCTGACGGGCAATAATTCTAGTGGAGAGCCGATGACGCTGGGCATTGCCGAAAGTTGCACGGGTGGCTACGTATCGGCTCAGATCACGAAGGTACCCGGCTCTTCGGCTTATTTTCAGGGCAGCATTGTTAGCTACAGCAACGACATTAAAATAAACCAGTTGGGCGTATCGTCAGATACGCTGGCACAACACGGAGCTGTCAGCGAAGAAACCATCCGGCAAATGGCTGAGGGTGTCCGTCAGGCACTGAAGACGAGTGTTGGCATTGCTACCAGCGGCATTGCCGGGCCGGACGGCGGCACCCCCGATAAGCCCGTTGGCACTGTCTGGATTGCCTGCGCCACTGACAAACGTACCGTTACGCGCCTGCTCAAATTGAGTCAGTACCGCGACCAGAACATTCAACTTACTACTACGTATGTGTTGAACATGCTGCGGGAAGAACTTTTATACTCCTGATAAATGCTGCTATACACAGTCATTTATTGTAAATCATAGAACTGGCTATCCCAGTTATCATTTAAGAATATGGCACTCATCGACATGGTTATGCCCAAGATGGGCGAAAGTATAATGGAATGTACGGTCATCGCATGGCTCAAGCAGCCTGGCGACCGGATTGAACTCGATGAGTCAGTGCTGGAAGTGGCCACCGATAAAGTAGATACCGAAGTTCCGGCCCCTTACAACGGCATCCTGAAAGAAGTGCTGGTTAACGACGGCGACGTCGTGCGCGTGGGGGCACCGATCGCCCGCATCGAAACCGAAGAAACCGTTTCCAGCCCTATTGATTCTCAACCTGGACAGGTCCCTCCTGCAAACCAGGCATCAAAGGCCAATACCGATCAGGTAGACGCCGATGAAACGCCGGTTGGCATTGGTGACGTAGCCAACCTACCAGCTAACAAATCTACGGCCACTACGCCAGAGCCAGCTTTGGTGGATTCAACCGGGTTTACCGAAGATGTAACGGTGCGGGAGTCTGCGCGAGAACTGGAAACCAGTATTCTGGCTATGAGCAGCCGGAGTGCGCCGATGGACGTAACGAACGGCATCGCACCGTCGTACCAGGACCGTGACAAAGCCGTAGCGGCAACCGGGTTAGCGGATAGCACGACTCTATTTGCCGATCGCTTTTACTCACCACTGGTCCTGAACATTGCTAAACAGGAAGGCATTTCGCGCGACGAACTCGACCGCATTGCTGGTTCGGGAGCAGGCAACCGTGTCACAAAAAAAGACATGCTGGCCTACGTTATCGACCGGGCCGAAAGCCGTCTTCAACCCTCGGTAATGAATCCTACGGTAGAAGAATTGCAGCCGTCATCCATCAGCACCCAGCCCGTGCAGCTACCCAACCCACCGGCTGCGCAGCCTGTCAATGGAAAGGTCAGTCCGTCGGTAAATGGTGAGGCCGATATTATCCAGATGGACCGGATGCGGAAAATGATTGCCCAGCGCATGGTCGAGTCAAAGCAGATTTCGCCCCACGTCAGTTCATTTGTCGAGGCCGATCTGACACACCTGGTGCAGTGGCGGACACGACTGAAGGACTCGTTTAAGCAACAAACCGGCGAAAACCTCACCTACACCCCTATCCTGGTCGAAGCCATTGTCAGGGCCATCAAGGATTTCCCGCTGATTAACGTATCGGTCGAAGGCGATACGATCCGGGTAAAAAAACAGGTAAACATTGGTATGGCCGTAGCCCTGCCCACGGGCAACCTGATTGTGCCGGTCATTCACAACGCTGACCAGTACAACCTGATCGGCCTGACCCGAAAAGTCAATGACCTGACCAAACGCGCCCGCGATAACAAACTCACCGCCGACGACCTGGCGGGTGGCACCTACACGATTTCGAACATCGGTACGTTCGGCAACCTGATGGGCACTCCCATTATTCTACAACCGCAGGTGGCCATCATGGCTTTTGGGGCCATTGTAAAAAAACCGGCTGTTATTGAAACGGCGGAGGGCGACTTTATCGGCATCCGGCAGTTGATGTTCCTGTCGCACTCCTACGACCACCGCGTCGTCGACGGATCGCTGGGCGGGCAGTTTGTCCGGCGCGTAGCCGATTATTTAGAGCAATTTGATGTGAACAGAACCTTATGA
>DATHAW010000251.1:0-9242 GCA_035296465.1 Spirosoma sp. | reverse complement strand
GTTGGTAAGTCGGCGCTCGCCGGTGCTGCTGCGGGAGTGTTCCAGCATGGAGCGCACGATGGAAGCGGCCCGTTTACCGTTCTCCACGATGTAGGTCATGTTCTCCCGCAACTCGGAAGATAGGTCAGAGACTGTTGCCGTATCACCGCGCTCCACACTTTCCTGAAGTTCATCAGCCATCTCGACGGAGACTTCAGCGAAGTTGTTGACGAAGTTTAGGGGGTTCTGGATCTCGTGAGCGATGCCGGCGGTCAACTCCCCAAGGGAAGCCATTTTCTCTTTCTGAATGAGTTGGGCCTGGGTAGCTTTGAGGGTATCAAGAGATTGCTTCAGCTCCTGAGTTCGTTCGGCTACTTTGGTTTCCAGTGTTTCGGCGTATTGGATCAGCTCCTCCTTCGACTGCCGCAAAGACCTCGTCATCTGGTTAAAGTGGTGGGCCAGAAAACCAACTTCGTCGTGGACCATCACGGGAACTTGCGTGTTCAGTTCTCCGGCGTTGACGCGCTGCACGCCATCGAGTATAAAACGCAGCGGCCGGAGCAGGTTACGCCTGAAAAAGATGGGAAACAGACCGACAATGACTACTGTCGATACCAGAATAATAAGAATCAGTTTGGCAAACAGCGCCTGCAGGACGCCACCCGAAACACCGGCATTGACCAGTAAAAAGCCGGACTGGCCCAACAGCAGCATGGTCAGACACTGAAACAAACCAACCAGCTTCACCAAAAAGGTGGTGGACTCGGTAGCGTAGTTGAAAAAATTAATAAAAAGCCAGGTAGTCCAGGTTAGAATCAAAAAATGTAAGCAAAAATTGCGCTCCCCCTCAGACATAAAGCCACTATAGCCCAGCCACAAAACGGTGAACATCAAAATTGGCACAACACTTAAGGCCGCAAAAGCGCCAAACGCTTCTAGTTCACGACGATCTAATCCGTGTTTTATACCCCAGTACCGTTTTCGCCAATGCACTGAGCTTACCCAGATGTTAATCGACAGACATGTAAGTGTAAAAGGAACTCGTATCCCTAATAAGAATAAAGAATAAACTGTACCGACCAGGAGCATACAAAGTCCAGCGGCAACTATCCTCTCTCGCCGAAACGGGTTAGAGCGATAAGAATAAGCAAACCAGAGGTGGTACACCGAGACCAGATAAATACTGGCAACATGGATCTTACCAACCAGGCTACCTAGGGTGGCGTGGTACCCAAATCCCATCAGAAAGTTGATGGTATGTATGACCGACATGCCTACCATCAGCCAGCCATCTGCCGACTTACTTCGAAAGCTCAGCAAATACACCATGAACACCGTAATCAGCGATGACTCGGCTAAGTAGGCGATTGCCTCCGGACGCAGGGAAAAAGACATAGGCTAACAGGGTTAGGCTACATGTTCAAAGCTGACACCGACCTAATATACACAAAGTCTCTTCATCAATTCAACGTAAGTAATTAACCGGTTACTAATTGGTAGACTGAACGCGTTTGCGCTCGTCCTCAGAGCCGGTCGTCCGTTGGGTGGCCCCTTTCACGGTCTGGCTGCCGAAACTGCGGCTGTAGGTCAGTCGCACGGTGCGGGGTTCGGTGCGGTACCCGTAGCTCCCAGTTGTTCCCCCGCCAAAGTAAGCGTCGATGGCCCGGTAATTGGTCCAGAACAGATCGCTGATCGACAGGGCCAGTGAACTTTGCTTATCACTGAATTTCTTTTGAACGCCCACGTTGACGCTGCCCAGCGGATGAACCCGTGCGAGCCCCCATAGCATCACCGACTGGTAATTCAGGCTTAGTTCACCCCTAAAGCCTTTCGGCAGATTGAATGAATGACTCTGATTTACATTACCATAGTAATTAGTATAAGCGACCGACTGACCGTTGATTTCGGTGGTAGCGCTCTGCCAGACACCGATCAGATTGGTCTGTACCTGCCACCAACTGGTGAGCACCAGCGGGAAGCTGAGCGAAGCCGATGCGGTATGGAACGAGCGTACATTCTGGGGCGTAACGACCGTCTCGTTGCGCGTCGAGTCGAAACGGGGGCGGAACCGGTCAAGTGTATTGCGGTCGTGGCTGTAGCGAACCGTCAGTAACCAACTGCTGCGGAACCGGTAGGTTACCTGCCCAATGTCGGTGAGTGTGGGTAGTAGCGCCGGATTGCCCGTTACGAACGTCTGCGGGTCCACAAACAGCACCCAAGGGGCCAGCAGGGTGTAGTCGGGTCGCTGAATCCGGCGACTGTACGACAGTTGCAGGCTGCGGGTGGACGGCTTTCCGATGGGCGACACTCCGCTGGGCGGCACTCCGCTGGGCGGCACTCCGCTTTTGCCCAGGTCATGCGACAGAAACACGCTTGGAAACAGATTTCCGTAATTCCGGGCTACCAGGTCCGGGTTTTCCCGCGTACTCACATACGTGCGGGTGTGTTCATAACGCAGTCCTGCCTGAAACTTTGTTCTGGTCGACAGGGTCTGGTTGAGAATGGCATACACGGCACCAATGTCGTCGCTGAGCACGTAGTTCTGGCTGAAGTTGAGGTCGGCCTGCCAGCCTGTGTCTATGAATCTATTCACAACTACATCGTTGGTCAGGCGCGTGCGGGTGCTCTTGGCACCCAGTTCCAGTTTGGCTCTTGGCCCGAGGGGCTGGCTGTAGTCGGCTTTCAGCACCCACATCCGAATGGGTGTTTGCTTGCTGCTGTTGATGTCTTCCTGCCGTTGCTGGTTCGTCAGCAGGTTGTTGAAGCGGCTGTGGTAGTCATGCGGGTTCGTGTTAAAATACTGAAGCCGATCTACATCCAGGCTTAACAGGCGGTCCTTACCAAAGCTATGGCGCAGATTCAGGTTGACCATACCCTGCGTCCAGCGGTTCGCTTCCCGGTCTTCAAACTGATTGCGCTCGGTTATCAGGGAACCTTGCTGCAGGGTAACGAGGCTGTTTTTTTGGGTAGACACCTGGTTGAAGAAACCCGTTATTAACCCACCGAAGGTGGTTCGAGCCGAGAGGGTATAATCCACACCCAGCCGGGCGTTGTAGTTCTGTAATAATGGCTTGTGCCGCACCGACGAACCATACCAGTTTTCAACGCCATTGTTGGTAAACCGGCGGTCAGACCAGAAATCGTGCTGCTGCTGGTCATACAGCGCCGAGCCGTCGCCAAAGAGGTTTAGCCGCCGGCTGCGGTGATTGAGGCTCACCGAATTAGCCAGTTTTTCGTGAAAACCGTAGCCTGCTGTCAGGTTATACGAGCCGTTGGTACCCAACGAGCTGTCTTTTTTGAGGATGATGTTGATGATGCCTGCGTCGCCCTCCGCATCGTACCGGGCCGACGGGCTGGTGATGAGTTCGATCCGGTCGATGTTGCTGGCGTTCATACCGGCCAGTTGCTGGATAATGGCGTCGAGGGGCAGGCGGCTGATTTTACCGTTAATCATCACCGTTACCCCCGACTTGCCAATGAGCGAGAGGGCGTTCTGCTGGCGGTTCACCGTAACACCCGGCGAGCGTTCGAGCACGTCCAGGGCCGAACTGCCGACCGCCGAAACCATGCTGCTGACATTGACCACGAGTTTATCGAGTTGCTGCTCAAACAAGGGCTTTTTGGCGGCTACGGTCACCTCCCCCAGTTGTCTGGCTTCGGGAGCCAGCACCAGCGCTGGCAACTCATAGGGTGCCGCGTCGGACAAGACAATCGGTTCGGTATATCGTTTCTGATAGCCCACCATCGAGACGGCTACCCGGTAAGTGCCCTGGCGCACGTTGTCTATTACGAACTGTCCTGATTCGGTCGTGACTGCGCCTTTTACCAGCGACGAGTCTTTACTGTTGAGGAGCAGAATGGAGGCAAACGGTACCGCTTTGCCGTCGTTTTCCCGAACGGCACCCTGGATGGATTGGCTGAAAGCGTTCAGACTGGCGAATGATAAGCAAAAGAGGAAGGTGAATAGGCGTTTCATGGCAGAGAAAGGTTTGTCCGAAATAGATGGGACAAACTTCGCCGACCACCCTAAAATGGGCTTTTACTTTTCGGACAGAAATCAGTGATTTTCGGCCAATAATTAGGTCAGAAACCATTAATTTATGATGAACTTAATATTTAGTCTTCTCTGTGAAATGTAGGGGATCATTTCAGTTAGCAACGCTTCCGGAACTGAATGGACTGCCATTACCGCTACGTCGGCTAAATGGGGCTCGTCTGTCAGAGGTTTAGACCAGCCGCCCGCACAGGGCCGCTATCTAACTTTTGTGGCCATACACTTACCAACCACAATCTGCTGATTTCTTCAGGTTTAGGGCAAACATTACCAGGGGTGCATGGCGTTCAAGTACTAGTATATAGGAAATTGAATCGCTGGATACGGAATGAAGCAGCAACCGTAGGCTGGTAAGGGGGCAGCGCACTACCCATCAGGCTACGCTTTTTGCTTAATGATTTCTAGCCCTATTTTTACTGCCAGCAGCACATGTAGGACACCTTTTTAAACCAGGCTATGACCCTTTCCGACATCATTATCCAAACAATCCGCCAGCAGGGCCCGCTTCGGTTTCAGGCCTTCATGGAAATGTGTCTTTACTACCCTGACCTGGGCTACTATACCTCTCCCCGCTCTAAAATTGGCTCCACGGGCGACTTCTATACCAGCCCCTGTCTAACGCCAGTCTTCGGTGCCCTGATCGGCAAACAACTTGAAGAAATGTGGCAGATACTCGGGGAGGTCCCCTTTACCATCGTTGAATATGGGGCGGGCACCGGTGCCTTGTGCCGGGATATCCTTTCGTACCTGAAACAGAATCACCGCCTGTATGATCAGTTACGCTATTGCATCATCGAAAAAAGTCCGGTCATGCAGGCCATTGAAAAGAGCCATTTAGGAGAAAAGGTGAGCTGGCATGATTCGATTGAAGAGATTCCCGACATCATCGGCTGTATCCTTTCTAATGAACTGGTCGATACGTTTGCGGTTCACCCCGTAGTTATGGACCAGCAGCTTATGGAAGTATGGGTGGACTATGATACCGACTTTAAGGAGGTTCTGCAACCAGCCGCTGACGAACTCAGTCGCTATCTGGATGAACTGGCCGTTACGCTGCCCCCCGGCTTTCGCACCGAAATAAACTTGCAGGCGCTGAGCTGGATCGAAACCATTGCCGCGCACTTAAAGCAGGGCTACGTGATGACCATTGATTACGGGTATGAATCAGCCGATCTCTATCAGCCAGGTCGCAGTCAGGGCACGCTGCGTTGCTACCGCAACCATACGACCAACCAAAGTCTGTATGAGCATATTGGTGCGCAGGACATGACTACCTACGTTAATTTTTCTGCGCTACGGCACTGGGGCGCCAAACAGGGATTGGCTGAGAGTGGCTTAGCAGATCAAGGTCATTTTTTGTTGGCTATGGGCTTTAACGAGGCAATACGAGCGTCCTTTTCAGGAGAACCCAACATCCTTCAGGCCGCCCGTAGCGTAGCCATGATAAGCCATCGCCTGTTGCTGGATATGGGCCAGAAATTCAAGGTGTTAATCCAGGAGAAAGGCGTCGATGGCCATCGACGCCTTAGTGGACTGAGCCTGATGGAGGAAAGCGGGCGATAAGACTATTTACACCAGTAAGGTGGCTGCGGCCCACCCAGGCGGACCCGAACCGTTGCTTTGGTCTTACGTAACGATGTAAAACTTGTCATCCGTTTCATCATACTTGATTTGGTATCCATCAGTCTGACCCACAAGTTTATTTCCATTTTGGGCTTTGCCCTTGTAAAACTCCTTCACCTGGTTCACTTCAGCCGGGTTACCATCGTCACTCAATCCCAGTAAAATGTTTTCTGCATCGGGTGGCACTTCTAACTCTTCCATTTGTCAGGCAATTTTACGTGTGATAAACTAAAAAACTTACTCGTTTACATAAAAGGGAAGGTTAGCGGTTGCTACGTTGTTGTGACCGTCCGTAACATACACAAACAAGCGGTAAGCGCCTTCTTTCTTTGGGGCTTTTAATGAAGCCTGCCCCCCGTTGGCCGAAGTTAAGAATGCATTTTCTACCGGCTTTGGCCTTGCTTCAAAATCACCGCCTTCACTCACCTGCGTTGGCTCGGGCAACAGCTCCCAGCGATAGGTAAGGCCATCATGATCCGGGTCTGTCACCACCGCTAAAACAGGATAGGTGCCACCCGCCTGGATTTGAACGTTTTGCCCGGCCTTTTTACCCGCCAGTTGTAGGGAGTATACATGGGGCGCTTTGTTGGCCGGCCAGCTACCACTCCACAGGTATTGCAGGACATCGACTACTTCTGTTTCTTCGCCCTTTTCGGTAAACAGGCCATACCAGGTGGGTGTCCGTTCCTGTTTTTGTCCCCAGAGAAAAACGTATGACCCCAGGCATTTATCCTCGTCTTTTTCAACAGAGGCTTCGTACCGGCTTTTGTAAACGGCCGCTTTTTCACTGCTGGTTTCTTCGATCGGCGATTTCCAGTTGGTAGAAAGCCCCTCCCAGTGGCCGGTGGGTCCCCACTCCGTTACCAGGTAAGCACCCTCCCAGCCTGCTCCGGCAATGGTTTTGGGCAGCGTGGCCAACCCACCATAGGTATTGACCGAAAGAAAGTCGATGTCAGGACATCGTTCCCGAATGTTGTCCACCAGTTGTTTATTGACTCCGGCCAGCACCGTGCAGGTTGGATGGTTAGGGTCTACGGCATGAATCATTTTGGAAATATCATTCACCGCATTCCAGACCCTGGGGTTTTTATATTGAAGGTTCAGTTCATTGCCGATGCCCCAGGCCAGCAATGCCGGATGGTTTCTATACTTAAGCACTTCAGCCCTCAGTGTTTCCAGTTGCCTTTTTACGGCCGCCGTATCCTCATAATTAAATCCATGCCGCTCTCTGGCCACATCAAGCCCCATTAAAACGGTCAATCCATACTTCTGTGCCGTGTCCAATACTTGTTGTCCTTTGTTGCTGCCCCAGGTGCGTATGGAATTGCCCCCGTAAGCGGCAATGCGGTTGAGGTATTGGCTGCCACCAGCACCTTTTACAAAATACGGCTTGCCTCCCCGCACGAGTTGAAAACGATTGCTTTCCTTCTTAATTTCTACTTTCACCGGCTTTGTTGTCTTGGACGAGTTGGCAGTCTGGGCCATGGCGCCAACAACAAAGAGAGAGAATAGGGCTAAATAAACTACTATTTTTACCATGATACGCCGAGATAGTTTGACAAATGATGTGTTGCAAAACCCGAAATACAAAACTACCCAGTAGTGTGCTGCAACTGGCGTATTGATTCAGTCAAATTCTGCGTCTGTATCCTGTTCTAGAGTACCTGTACATGTGGGACTGTAGTATAATACATAAAGTTAACTACTCTCGTCAGAGGTCCGTGAAGATTTCATTGGCAGTGAAGGCCCATCAATGCCCACGCTCCCGAACGGGCGTCCACCAGGTGTTCTGTTAGCAGTCCAGAGCCCTATACTAATGATTCCCAAAGTGCACTGAGTACCGCCAGAACACTACCCAGGCAGCGGCAGTCCAACACGAGTTTGCGGCACTCAAAAAAATAGTGTAGCAACAAATCCTGATTACTCAACAGGTTGAAGAAGTGACCCCTCACCGGGATTGTGTTGAATGGCCATTACTACAATCGTCATGAAGTGGCTACGCTTGAGCTAAGGGACTATGGTATTTTCTTACACCCAGGAGGAGGTGGTGTTTGCCGGGTTGAAACGGATGAGCTGATTTACCGTCGCCTATGTGCTCAGAAAGCAAAACATACCAAATGAAGGTGATTAATTATCCATGTCCTCGGCGGGCCCTAACGCCAGTTCGCTGATTGGCCGATTCAGCCACGTAGCCAGCACCTCGACAATAACATTGTGATCATCACGCATGGGCAGACCCGATACCGCGATAGTACCAATGCAGCCCGTACCACGAAGCAAAATGGGAAAACCACCCCCCGCCGTAGCATAATCGCGCAAAACCAGGCCCGACTGATCGAGGAGGTTAGTCTGCTTTTTCCTGAGCTCCAGCCGCATGGCGTAGGAACTCCGGTGGAAACGCTGCACTACGTTTCGCTTGCGCCGAATCCAGTCAATGTTGTCGGGGGTCGTGCCCGGCATGGCATAAAAGAATAGGGGGTGGCCCGTCAACTGAATGTCAATGGCAGCGGCTTTACCACGGGCCTCGATGGCCTCTTTCAAGCGTGTACCCAGTTGCCAGGCGGTATCGAGGCTAAACGAGTCGAATTGCAGCTGCTCTTCCTGAAACGTCAGGAGCGCCAGCTCGTTATCAAGGGGTGAATTCATACGATAAACATACTTAAAACTTGGCCAAAGCATGGTCCACTACCCGCTGGTTTCCAGAAAAACTGTTGGGTTTGGACAAATCAATAAACGCTTATTGTGCATACGTTGGGTAGGTTTTATCCCCTGTCTCAACAACTTCGACAAACATACGGGAAGCCCCACTTAAGAACAAAGACTGGTACAATGCGGAAACCCGGTTTCTGCGGGCGTTAGCCTACATTAGTCTGGTCCGCATTTTTGGTGATGTGCTCCGGATCACGATACCCTTTTCGGTGGAGGAGCCCTATAAGGTGCCCCGCGATGTGGTGGATTTTTTCCGCTCCTGTTGGCGGCTGAGACGAGCCTGTTGAAAAAAATGTGGGTACCGATACGGGCCGCACAACGATTAAATCCGCCAACGCATCACTGAGTAAGGTGTATTTAACCAGCCACGATTTTTTGAGGGCCCAGACCAAACTACAAAAAAATGAGGATGCTGGACTACGCCCTGCAACTCAAGTTCACCGACCTGTCTGACTACAGTATAGATGAGCACCACCCGGAATACATCTTCGACGTAGAGTAGGTAGATGTGGGCTGGGTGAAGGCAGCAACTTTACGCCCGCTTTTCTGCCCACCTACGCGCCCCGGCAGAACGGGTACTAAGTGGTGGGCAATGACCATGAACAGCATTCACCTCCTCAAATCCTGATGGATTTCTTCAAAGATCAGGCAAGAACATCCCGGTGGGCCTGCGTGGCGGGTATTACAATGCCGATGGAGTCTTTGTGAAGTTACCCTCCAACACTTGTCAAACGTTCACCAGACCGATCCCCGTTTACATGAATCAGTTCAATCAATCGCGCCGACGTTTTCTGAAAAATTCCGCCACAGGTACGTCCCTGCTGGCCACTACGCCCTTTTCGGTTTTCAAAACCCCGACGGCAGCGGTCCGGCAAAT
>DATHAW010000250.1:0-6666 GCA_035296465.1 Spirosoma sp. | reverse complement strand
TGGGAGTTTGAGGAGAAGGACCCCACTGACCCTGAGACCTGGTATGCCCCACCCCGCGCCGAAATGCAGATGAAGGAGCTAACAAACAGCGGAATGGTCGAGCTATACAATCATCAATTGGAGTGGGACAATCGTCAATATCAGCGCGTGTATGATGCGTTTGTGGATGTGTGGGGTGTCGAGAATCTTTGGGTCACCATCGACAGGGCCAATCTGAATTTTCCCGTCCGACCCGGTCACGAGTTCAAAGGGTTTATTCACTGGGACTACGACCCCGAAACCCGCCCCCAGAATGTGCAGGGTGTGCTGGCCCTGGCCGATCAGACCGACGAAAACATGGGCGGATTTCAGTGCATTCCCGAACTATACCGTAGTTACGATACCTGGAAACTGACCCAGCCCGCTGACCGCAACCGCTTCCGACCCGACACAACAGGGTTTAGTTTAGTGAAGGTGAAAATGGAAGCGGGCGACCTGCTTATCTTCAACAGCACACTGGCGCACGGCATCCGGCCTAACCTGACCAAAGACAAAGTTCGCATTGCTCAGTACATTTCGATGATGCCCGCCCAGGAAGATAATGAGGCCCTGCGGCAGTGGCGCATCCAATCGTGGCGTGAGCGGCAGGCTCCCGAAGGATACGCTTTTCCCGGCGATCCGCGTAACTGGGAGAAAGAGCGTTACCAAACAGCCGAACTCTCTCCGCTGGGCCGGAAGCTGCTGGGATTGGATAGTTGGTCGTAAGTTTAGTAGTTTGCGTGGTGTCAGGTTACCTACAAGACACCACGCAAACTACTAAACGTATCGTTTATGACTCAAACTATGCCCGTCGGCGTTGTGGGCCTGGGCTTAATGGGCAGCAGCATCGTCACGTGTCTACTGGCAGCCGGGCACCCGGTGGTGGCCGTAGCGCCTATTCCGGCCGATGTTCCCACGGCTGACCCCCGCATTCGCCATCACCTGACGGACCTGCACGCGCACAATATTCTGACCGAGCCCCCGGAGTCGGTGCTGACCCGCCTGACCATTACCGAAACCTACGCCGATCTGCGCGACTGCCGGTTGGTGATCGAATGTACCATTGAAGATATTGACATCAAACGTAGGGTATACGCTCTGATCGAAGCAGAGGTGAGTGATGAGACGGTTATTGCGTCCAACACATCGGCCATTCCCATCTCGCAGTTGCAACAACTTACCCATCGGCCACAGCGTTTCATAGGCTTGCATTGGGCCGAACCGTCGCACACGACCCGCTTTCTGGAGGTGATCTGTGGTGATCAAACCGAAATGACCTACGCCGAATTCTTCTACGACCTCTCGCAGCACTGGGGCAAAGAGCCGACACTGGTGCGGAAAGACATTCGCGGCTTCATCAGCAATCGCATCATGTATGCCATGTACCGCGAAGCGTTCGATCTGGTCGAGAAGGGCTATGCCAGCATTGAAGACATTGACCGCGCATGCCGCAACAACGCGGGCTACTGGATGCCGCTCGTGGGGTTGTTTCGGTGGATGGACCTGACGGGCGTACCGGCGTACCTGAACGTCATGAAAGACCTGTGGCCTACGCTGAGCAACCGCACCGATGTACCGCCCCTGATTCAGGAGATCGTGGACCGGGGTGGGCGGGGAGTGGCCAACGGCGACGGTTTCTATGAATACGCCCCCGGTGAGGCCGAAGCCTGGCGAGAGACATTCGAGCGATACAGCTTCGAGATACGCGAACTGGCCTTGCGCTACCCGGCCGATGTGGTGAAAAAGCAGTTGAACGAGTAAGTTTGTTGGGCAACGTAGCAAAACAATATATGTAGTGTAGTAGCCGCTACGAACAAAAAACTCTATTCTCCTTTATGAACCAGACTGCCATCGTAACCGGCGCTGCTTCGGGCATTGGACTCGCCATTGCCCGGCGGCTGGCCAAAGACGGAGCCACCATTGCCCTGCTCGATCTGAACGCTGACAAACTCCGGGACGTAGCGGCCGAATTGGGTAATGGTGCCCTTGCCTGTCCGCTCGACCTGACCCAGTCCAGCGCCGTCGACGCGGTTATAACCCAGGTTGGCGGGCAGTTTGGCCGAATAGATGTACTGGTCAATGCGGCTGGCATTACGGGACTCACCCAAACGCCAACCCACGAAATGCCGCTGGCGGAAGTGCAGCGGGTTTTTGCCATCAATTTTTGGGGAGCGCTCCACACCACGCAGGCCGTTTTGCCCTATATGCTGGCCCGTAATTACGGCCGGATTCTCCACATTGCCAGCATTGCCGGAAAAGAAGGAAACCCGGGGATGCTGGGCTATTCGGCGTCGAAAGCAGCCGTAATCGGGATGACCAAAGCGCAGGGGAAAGAATACGCTGAGACCGGCATTACAGTCAATGCCCTGGCTCCGGCCGTTATCCGAACGCCCCTGGTCGATGCCCTGCCCGAAGCGCAGGTAACCTACATGACCGACCGGATTCCGATGAAACGCTGCGGTACACTGGCTGAAGTCGCCGACGTAGCGGCCTTTATCGTTTCGCCCGGTAATAGTTTTACAACCGGCTTCTGCTACGATCTGTCGGGTGGGCGGGCCACGTATTGATTTGTTTGCCTATTTTTCGCCCTGAAATCACTATTAACTCATGGCAAACAAAATTCAGATTTTACATCCCGACGTAAAGGAGGGCTTTAAAACCGGTGCCTACTCGCCCGGTGTTGTCTGCGAGGGCTGGCTGTATGTGTCCGGGCAGGCCTGTGTCGATTACCCCAATGGCGTCTATGTCCTTGGCACCATCGAGGAGGAAACGCACCGCACGATGCAGAACGTCGAGCAAATTCTGAAAGCGGCCGGCTGCTCGTGGGACGATGTAGTGAAAAGCACGGTTCACTTAGCCGATATCACCGATTTTGCCGCTTATAACGAGGTATACGCCAGTTACTTCACGGGGATCAAACCAGCCCGAACAACGGTGCAGTCAGGATTGGGAAATGGAATTAAAGTAGAGATTGACGTTGTCGCGAAGATGCCGTAGCCGCCACTAACCCCCATTAAATGCGTGGCCCTTAAATAGTTCTCTGGCCGATACCAGTAAACCGTTGCCTTACTTGCTAACTAGTTGATAGACTTAGTCCAGTGGATAGCCAGTTGGATATATGTTAATTCAGTAAAGCAACATTCATTAACCACGACTAATATGATCCATCAAATAAGCATCCAGCGTTCGCCCGAGGCAGAAGAAACAGGGGGTGAGCCGTCTAAATACCACCCATCGAACAGCAAAAGCTTAGCCGAAACGAAAGCAAACCAGGATCCGGTAACCAGCAGCCCCGACGAAACGCCTTACGTGGGGAGCCATGCCGAAAACTACGATCCGGATAATGTTCAGGACCGCAATGTGCCACAGGATGGGCCCAGTGGCGAAAACACCAAAAACGGCGGTGATCAGGGCGGTGGCCTGTGGACCAGCGGAGGAACCGTCACAACGGGCACCCCCTACCACGATGAAGACGAGCCGGCAAACCAATAGTTAACAGCTTCAACCACCCAGAAAAGCAGCTCATAAGCAGGCTTTCCGGGATGACAGGATGAAAAAGGGCACAATTAAAGCGGGACGACAATCCGTGCAAATCAGGTCGTGCACGGGTTGTCGTACTACTTAAAAAGAAAGGTAACCATCAGCTACCGGTATCTGGGGTAGTTAGCTTAGCTCCCAGATACTCCCGGTTCAGCGTAGTGATGCTTTCCAGCGAAATAGAGGCTGGGCACTCCACGGCGCAGGCTCCGGTGAACGAACAAGCCCCAAACCCTTCGGCATCCATTTGCGCCACCATGCGCTCGGCCCGACGTTTGCGTTCGAGCTGGCCCTGCGGCAGCAAGGCAAATTTTCTCACCTGCGCTCCCACAAACAGCATGGCCGATGCGTTTTTGCAGGCTGCTACGCACGCGCCACAAGCAATACAGGCGGCTGCATCCATGGAGGCCTCCTGCACATCGCGGCCAATGGGAATTTCGTTGGCGTCGGGTGCCGACCCCGTATTGACTGATACGTAACCACCAGCCTGCACAATCCGGTCAAAGGCCGATCGGTCGGTGCACAAATCCTTGATGACCGGAAACGCCCGCGAGCGCCACGGCTCCACCACAATGGTGTCGCCATCATTGAAACTCCGCATATGGAGCATACACACAGCCCCGCCCGTCTGTGGGCCGTGTGGCCGGCCATTGACGTACATGGAGCATGAACCGCAAATGCCTTCGCGGCAGTCATGGTCGAACGCAATAATTTCCTCGCCCCGTTTGGTGAGTTCGCCGTTCAGCACATCGAACATTTCCAGAAACGACTGGCCCGGCGAGATGCCGGTCATTTTGTACTCAACTAGTTTTCCAGGTTTATTGGCGCTTTTCTGACGCCACACTTTCAAGGTGAAATCCATATAATTCAGGGGTAACGATAATAAGCTTTTTCTTATTTATTCCGATCGTCTCAGACCACTATTCGGTGACAAGTCAAGAAGAAACTAATCACCCTTAAATATGCCTTTTTAATCAATAGGTTCATTTAACAGCATCAAGTTTTTTAGCTTGTCCCAATTCGTCGCCCCTAAATCGGAACGCCATATGGAAAAGGTAATAACTGATTGACCAGACATCCACCAATGAGCTTCAGGAATAGGCCGCTATGTAAGCCAATACAGCATAAACTATTCATTTGTTTTTGATTTCCCTAACTGTTTTATCTAAACAAACTACACAGTAGAGAAGGGCCTACAAACTTCGCTTTAGGTGCTTAAATCCATCCAGATGATTTTATGATTCGAGTTAACTATTAAACCATCAAGGCGTCTGGTAACGCTAACCTCCTCTCTGATGGGGATAGCCAGCGAGTCGCTAATGATGTCAGGCAGGGGCTTTTTGCATCATCCGGCAACTCTTTCGATCGTACTTTTGGGCTTTTCACTGACGCTATGTCCCCAAGCCCTTCCATGACCTGGTATGAAGTTACGAATACCGACGCCATTGCATCGCCCGCTCTGCTGGTCTATCCTGAACGTATCGTTTCCAATAGTCAGCAGACAATCCGGCTGGCCGGTGGGCCGGATCGGCTGCGTCCACACGTTAAAACGCACAAGATGCGGGCCGTAACGGAGCTATTGCTGGCCCTTGGTGTCCGTCAGTTCAAGTGTGCCACCCTCGCTGAAGCCAGGATGCTGGCCGACCTTGCCCGCCCGGCTGAACCTCGCCCCGACACCCCGGTTAAGCTCTCTGGGTTGGATGATTTTACCCTGGAGGGTTCTATTGACGTATTGGTGGCATACCCACTCGTTGGTCCCGCCGTGGCCCAACTGGCACAGTTGCGGGCTGAATTTCCGGCTGCCCGGTTTTCGTGCCTGATCGACTCGACAGCCTCATCCCAGCGCGTATCGGATCTTTTTCAGAACAATCCACTCGACGTGTACATCGACCTGAACGTAGGCATGAACCGCACCGGCATAAAACCCACCGACGCGCTGGCATTATGGACCTATTGTCAGGCATTGCCGGGTATTCGGGTGGTTGGCCTGCACGCCTACGACGGGCATATCAGAGCCACCGACCTGACCATCCGAACCCAACAGGCTGATGAAACCTTCGCGCTCGCCGACGGCGTCAGGCAAGCTATTGCCACTGCGCACGGCGTTACGTTGCAACTCGTCATGGGTGGCACACCTACGTTCGCGCTCCACGCCCGGCACCCTAATGTGATGGTTAGCCCCGGTACGTTCGTATTCTGGGATGCGGGCTACGGCCAACTTCTGCCCGACCTGCCGTTTGACGTAGCGGCCGTGTTGCTAATGAGGGTAATCTCGATCATTGACGACCAGACGCTATGTTTAGATTTAGGGCATAAGGCCGTTGCGGCTGAAAATCCGCTGCCCCGCGTCGTTTTTCTGAACCAGCCGGACGCTGTACCCATTGGTCAAAGCGAGGAGCATATGGTCGTTAAAGTGGCCGATGCACACCAGTTTCTGCCCGGTGCGGTCTGGTACGGCGTTCCTGTTCATATCTGTCCCACCGTCAATCTCTACAATTCCGTCAGCGTTGTTGTCGATAATCAGCACGTCGATACGTGGCCCGTTACGGCGCGGGGGCATTGAACAATCTATTGCAGACCTATCAACACGATATTACAGCCCTAAACAACCAGGTATGTTTATAATCGATACCCACCTCGACATAGCACTCAATGCCCTTGAATACAACCGCGATTACCGGTTGCCAGCGTCAGCCATTCGGGCGTCGGAGCAGGGTATGACCGATAAAATTGACCGAAGTAACAACGTAGTGTCGCTACCCGACCTGCGCCGGGGAAACATTGGTTTAGTGGTGGCTACGCAGATTGCCCGGGTCAACAGCAATAACAAAAATCTACCCGGCGCAGGATGGAACTCGCCCCCGCAGGCCTGGGCTATGACGCAGGCGCAGCGGGCCTGGTACGAAGCGATGGAAGCAGAAGGGGAAATGGTTCAGATCAACAGCCAGGCCACGCTCAACGCGCACGTAGCGCGCTGGCTGGACACCAGCAAACCGGCGGTTGATAAGCCCATTGGCTACGTATTGAGTCTCGAAGGAGCCGACTCGCTCATCGACCTGTCGTATCTCGAGCGAGCGTATGCCTACGGACTACGGGCCATTGGGCCGGCGC
>DATHAW010000249.1:0-3943 GCA_035296465.1 Spirosoma sp. | reverse complement strand
CGTTTTGGTGGCCACCACAATTTTACCACACAGCTCATAGGCAATTCCTTCGGCGTTGCAAAAGTCCAGCAGCATCTGATAACCCCGAATGCAGTTGGTGGCTTTCAGGCTACCGGGTTTGTAGTAGATGCCGGAGTGAATAACACCTGAGTTATGACCGGTTTGGTGGCGGGCAACCGCTGGTTCTTTCTCAATGAGAACAACCCTTAGGTTCGGCCGTTGCTGTTTAAGCTGCAGAGCCGTGGCCAGTCCAACAATGCCCCCGCCAATGATTGTTACGTCTGTCATTTGCCCGCAAAGATAGGCGATTCACCACTTCCTTACCGCAACTGCCCCTCAATCCAGTCTAAACCCCGGCCGTAGAGCGCATAGGCATACCGAACCCGGTTGTCGAAGTCAGCGTCGGATGTGACCCCATCGGCCATGAACTGGCGGATGAGCCGGGCGTTGTCGAGTGCCTGCGGGTGGTCGTACTCGGTTTCGGTTTCGGTTCTGAATGGAGCAAAAGCAGGCGCATCGCCTTCAAACTGCTGAAAAAGCAGGTGCCCGTCGGGGGTCCGAACAGCGCACAGCACCCCACACGCCCGGCTCGTCGATGGTGACAGGCTTCCCTCCTGCCCTCTTTTCAGGACAATTACCGCGTCGAACCCGGCCAGCATAGCCAGTTCAGCCATCTTCATCTGGTACGTAATATGAAACACCGACGTAACCAGGATGCGGGCGTGGCAGGGGTTCAGAACTTTTTCCAACGTAGCCAGAAACGGGCGTTTGATGATGGTCCGGCGTCGATCGACCCAGGCGTTTAGCGCCGGTGACAGGGCCTTTTGGTCCAGCACCCAGCCATACTTTTCTAACGGCGTATCGAGCTCGTGGTTGCTTTGCAGGAATTGACACCCGATGTTCATGTACAGATCCAGCGCGTTGAGCGTATTTTTCGGCCCACCCGACCGCCCTACCATCGACACGGCTCCGTAGCCACGCTTCTGAAAAAACTGCGCCAGCAGGGGCGTAATCAGGTAGCTATTCTCCACGCCGTCGAATGGTTCGGCTAGCTGAACGAGCGGCCGTTCGGCGCAGGTTATTGGCCCAAAGCCCGGTGCGTACGTGCGTTCGGCGGCCCGCATTAGCCCGTGGTATTCGTCGTTGGTTTCGTGCCGCACGCGCATGATGCTGGCCGCCAGCCCGCGAAACGTTTCACACTCTCCCGGCCCAAACAGGTAGTCGCCCAGCTGTTCGGCTTCACTAACCTGCAAATGATGCCCCCGCACCAGTTTAGTTGCAAGTGGGTGTAGGCCGATGGGTAAATCAGGGCATACTTTATTGATAAAAAACGTGGGGTGCGAGAAAGCCTCTCGCCCGATTACGGCTTCCAGAGCCATTTCCTCGGGCGTTGGACCTTTGGCCAGCAACGCGCCCAAAAAGGCTCCCCGCTGGAGGGGATGGGCATCAGGATCAGCCAGCGCCTGCCTACATTCGGTCAGTAGATCGGGCGGGAGGGGTTTACTACCGTACTTGCCGATACCAATGTGCTTTATACCCCGACCGAGGGGTGTATTGGCGGGGGAACCCAAATCGGAACTTACGGTTAACATAACGAAAAGGAAGGATACGAATGAAGCTAAAAGTAAGTACAGAACTGCTGCCTACTTATGAAGGACCCGGCCTGACCAGCCAGGTTTCTTCGGGTAAATGGCGGTAGCCTGTTATCCTTGTAAACCAACAACTCTACCTACAATGTATGGGCGTGTTTTGTTAGTTTCTGGTCCATAGTCTCTGGCAGTTTCTACCTACTGGTGCTACCCATTTATAATTCTGTTCATCCGTGTACGGCTTAGGTTCAGAATCGGTGAAAAAGCCACGACTACCGATATGGCGTACCTCAAAATAAAGTTACCCCTGGCTGGTAGGGCAATTGTCCCGCCGTATCTAAATCCTGGTGATGGCCCGGTCTGGCAGGCTGGATAAGTGGAAGGTGGCAAAAAAGCCGTTTCGCTGATTAAAGCTGTTTTATCGCAAAATAACCTTACTTTTCGGCAACACATACCCCTATTTATATGACACGTTTCGCCAATCAGGTTGCCTTCATTACCGGTGCTGGTTCAGGCATAGGGCGGGCTACGGCAATCGCTTTCGCAGAGACCGGAGCCTGTGTTATGGTTTCCGATGTAAATGATGCCGGCGGTCAGGAAACCGTGGCTCAGATTAAAGCGGCCGGATACGAAGCTGCCTACGTTACCTGCAACGTAGCAGACCCGGCGCAGATCGAAACCGCCATTCGGCAGACTGTCGATACGTATGGCCGGTTGGACATCGGCATCAATAACGCCGGAATAGGAGGAAAATTCGGTCGGCTGCTCGACCAGTCACCGCAGGATTTCGACCAGATGATGGCGGTCAACGTTGGTGGTGTGTTCTATGGTATGCAGGCCCAGATTCGGCAGATGCTGGCCCAGGATAATCCGGAAGGCAATCCAGCCGGGGGCCATCCAGCCGGGGGCAAAATTGTGAACGTGTCGAGTATTGCGGGCGTCCGTGGCATGCCAATGGGTGGCCCTTATAGCGCTTCAAAACACGCGGTGCTGGGTTTGACTAAAACAGCCGCACTGGAATATGTCCGGCAGAACATCCGTATCAATGCCGTCTGCCCGGTTTATACCCATTCAGGTATGGTTGATGATCTGATTAACACAGCTCCCGGTATGAAAGACAAGATGCGCCGGGTAATTCCCATTGGGCGGTTTGGCCAACCCCAGGAGATTGCCCAGGCCATTCTGTGGCTATGCTCGGACGAAAATGCATTTTGCAATGGTCAGGCCATTCAACTGGATGGCGGATTAACGGCCGGATAACAACGTTAAAATGGCAAATCAAACGGTATGCATGCATAATAATTTGCCTGTATGGCTGTAATTTTTCGGTTAAAAAATAAGTTATTGCAGTAAGTTTTAGACTCATTCATCGAATCAACAGTCTTAATTATGGACGCATACATTGTAGCTGGATACCGCACCGCCGTTGGCAAGGCCCCGCGTGGTGGTCTTCGTCTGACCCGGCCCGACGATATGGCGGCTGACGTGATCAAGCACTTATTAAGCCAGGTTCCTGACCTCGACCCTGCCCGGGTTGAGGATCTGATTGTGGGCAATGCGGTGCCCGAAGCTGAGCAGGGAATGCAAATTGCCCGTTACATAGCTTTACTATCGCTGCCCAGCAGTGTACCGGCTTTTACTATCAATCGCTATTGTGGTTCTGGTCTGGAAGCCATCGCCATTGCCTCCGCCAAGATTCACGCCGGACTGGCCGATTGTATTATTGCAGGTGGCACAGAATCCATGTCTATGGTGCCCGTGATGGGCTGGAAGACGGCGCTGAACTACGAAATTGCCAAGGCCCATCCCGACTATTATATCGGCATGGGACTAACCGCCGAGCAGGTGGCCCAGCAATTTAATATCAGCCGGGATGCACAGGACGAGTTCGCCTTTGAGTCGCACCAGAAAGCGCTGGCGGCCCAGGCAGCCGGTAAGTTCTCGGACGAGATTGTTCCTATTAAGGTCAACGAGACGTATTTCGATGCCGAGAGCGGCAAGAAAAAATCGCGTGAGTGGATGGTAACCCACGATGAAGGACCGCGCAAAGACACGAGTGCCGAAGGGCTAGCCAAACTAAAGCCCGTTTTTACTGCTGGTGGCTCGGTTACAGCCGGTAACTCGTCGCAAACATCGGATGGGGCTGCCTTTGTCATTGTGATGTCGGAACAAATGGTTAACGAGCTGAATCTGAAACCGGTGGCACGGATGATGTCCTATGCCACGGCTGGGGTGGAGCCCAAAATCATGGGTATTGGTCCGGTAGCAGCCATTCCTATTGCGCTCAAAAAGGCGGGCATCAAACAGGATGACATCGAGATGATCGAACTCAACGAAGCGTTTGCGGCCCAGGC
>DATHAW010000248.1:0-4597 GCA_035296465.1 Spirosoma sp. | reverse complement strand
GAAAACAACTTACCAAAAAGCCTCTCCGTCAGGAGAGGCTTTTTGGTAAGTTGTTTTCTTATGGATTCATCTACTTATTCTTACGAGGAGTTGTTGAGCCACTTCCAGAAGCGGCAGGCCGGTTGGTGGCAGGTGCTGCCGGGGTTTGTTTAGTGGCTGCTGCGTTTGCGGCTGCTGCTTTGGCAGGATCGATACCCATTTTGCGCAGCACCAGCTCCGTAATGTTATCCTGTTCAGGTGCTACCAGCAGAATAGGGATGGTGTTTGCCCCCGCATCGAGGTTAAATACATATGTATAGGCATTGTCTTTTGCTACAGCATCGATGGCTTTCTGGATCTTCTGCACGACCGGGTTAACCAACTGCTGGTACTTGGTTTGCAGCGACGTCTCGGCTGTGCGTCCAAACTCCTGAATCCGGCCCTGCAGGCCCTGTAGCTCCGTTTCACGGTCCTTACGAATCACGTCTGACATCTGAGCTGCGCCTTTTTCATAGGATTCGTATTTATCCTGCAACTCTTTTTGCATCCGCTTCAGTTCGTTCTCCGATTGCGTCCGCTGAATGGTCAGTTGATTTTGAATATCTTTGGCTTCGGGCGTTTGCGCCAGCACGTAATCGATGTTGGTATAGCCCAACTTCAGCGGACCCGCAGGGGCAGTTGATCCGGCAGTAGTTGTCGATGTCGAAGTGGTGCCAGCAGCCGGAGCTTGTGCCTGTGCATTAATGCTGCCAACCAGAAGGGCGGCTGCAAACGCCATGACGAGGTTTTTGTTCATCTCAGTTACTTGTTTTTGATTATCTCGGTTTTGTGGTTGCGTTACTTGTCGGACTGTCACCGGCGATTGGTTTAGGGGCCAGCGTGTTGCCAGCGGCCGCTTTAGTGCTGGCAGGGTCCAGGCCTAATTCCTCCATCACGTAGTCCGTGTAGTCGTGACGGGGGTTCGTGTAGAGCATGACAAAATCAGATGCTTTATCAAACATAAAGTCCAGCTTCTTCTGCACGGCCACTTTGTCGATCGCCCGCTGAACCAACTCCATCGGGGCTTTCATGAGTTCCTTCTTTTTCTGAAAAAGCAACCCTTCATAGCCAAACACTTTGTTGTTATACTCGCGGGCTTCGCGCTCCTTTTCGCCCAGCGCCCGTTGCCGGTCGCGCTTCATCTCGTCGGTCAGCAGAATCTCCTCGGCCTGGTACGTCTTTTGTAGTTTCTCGATTTCAACGTATTTATCCTGAATATCCTTCGACCATTTGTCTGTGAATTTGTCGACCTCACTCAGTGCCTTCTGGTATGTCGGCATTTTACTGAAAATAAACTCCGTGTCAACATAACCGAACTTTTGCGCGTGAGCAGGAGCCGTCAACCAAATAGCGCACAAAAGTACAAAAAAAAGGCCTTTTTTCATGGGCATACCCGACTTTTTTTAGCAGAACTAGTTGATTGTCAATTCGGGTTAGCAATTAACAATGCTTAGATTGTCGACCTGAATAAACGTTTAACGGCTTCCGGCAAATCAACTGCCATCTGACGAACGCCTACGCTTACCTAACGATTGCAACCCCATAATCTTATCGGAACTGCTGACCGATTGTGAAGTGAAACTGCCCCGAAGCCTTATCCTTAACGCCGGGAATCTTATCGAAGCCGTAGCCATAGTCAATGCCGATCAGACCAAAGGCAGGCATAAAAATACGTGCGCCAATTCCCACCGACCGTTTTAAATCGAATGGGTTATACTGCTTATAGCTACCCCAGTTGTTGCCCGCTTCCAGGAACGTAAGCACAAAAATGGTCGCTGACGGATTAAGCGAAACCGGATAGCGTAGTTCAGCCACGAACTTATTATAGACGACCCCGCCCCGGCTGCGTTCCTGTGGTGTGCTGCTGCGGTTATAGTCGGCGGTGTACACGTTGCGGTCATCGTAGCCGCGCAACCCGACGATATCCTGGGCCAGCGCAAACTGTCCCTGACCTGCCAGACCCGAGCCGCCCAACACAAACCGCTCAAAAGGACCGATGTCGGTACGCTGGTTGTAACTGCCCAGAAAACCCATGTGAGCCCGGGTACTCAGGACTAACTTACCAAACACCGTCTGGAACCAGCTGGCGTCGAACATCCACTTGTGGTATTCCACAAATTTGTACTTGTCTTCCGGTTTCTCGCTCGAGACATCCACTTTGCGGAAGGCCGAATAAGGGGGAGTAAACGAACCGCTCAGCGTGAACGACGAGCCACTGCGTGGAAACTGCGGGTTGTCGATGCTATTACGAGACAGCGTTGTGTTGAAGGTGAAGTTGTTCGAGATACCGTTGCTATAGCCGATCTGGAAGATGTCGAGGTTGTTGAGGTCGTAGCGCTGGAATGAAAGCGAATTAGTTAACGTAAAGAAGTCATCGGGAACTCTCAACTGCCGGCCCAGACCCACGGTAAACGCGGTATTGGTGTACGACCCCGTTGGCTTACGACCTTTCAGTCCCTGGTAGATGCTGTAGGGGTTTAGCGGATCAAAAAACGTCTGGTATACGGTGTGGCTCGCGCTCACTGACAGGGCATTGGGCTTGCGGCCACCGAGCCACGGCTCGGTAAACGACAGCGAGTACACCTGAAACTGACTGCCATTGGCCTGAAAGCGCAGTTGCACCCGTTGTCCATCACCAGCCGGCAGCGGACGCCACGCACTCAGGTTGCCAATGTTGCGGGCCGAGAAGTTGTTGAACGTCAGGCCCAGTGTGCCCACAAACCCCACAAAGCCACCCCAGCCGCCCGACAGTTCGATCTGGTCGGAGGGTTTCTCCTCTACTGTGTACTCAATATCGACGGTACCATCACTTTGCGGTACGGGGTTGATACCGATTTTTTCGGGGTCGAAGTAACCCAGCGTCGACAGTTCGCGCTGCGTACGAATCAAAGCCGTTTTAGAAAATTTCTGGCCGGGCAGTGTCCGGACGGTACGCATCACCACGTGATCGCTCGTTTTGGTGTTGCCATTCAGGATCACGCGGTTGATTGTCGCCTGTTTGCCTTCGAAAATCCGGATTTCCAAGTCGATGGAATCGCCATCGATGGACCGCTCAATGGGCTGGGCGTTGTAGTACAGGTAGCCGATGTCCATATACTGCGAACTCAGGTCCTGCCCTGGATTGCCGTTTAACCGCTTATCCAGGTCTTCGGGGTCGTAGACATCCCCTTTCTTGATGCCTAAGACCTCGCGCAGCTGGTCACCGGTGTAGAGGTAGTTACCCGAAAAATCGACGTTACGGTAGAAGTACTTCCGCCCCTCGTTTACGGCAATGTTAAGGTTGATGGCATTGGCGCCGGTGTGGATAACCGTATCATGCTCGATAACGGCATCGCGGTAGCCTAGTTTGTTATAATACGCAATGAGTTTCTGCTTATCCTCCTCATACTTTTTGGGCACGAACTTCGACGGGCTGAACAGCCGTCCAAAGCGCATCTCCTTGGTATTCTTCATCTTCATCCGCACCGCCGACTCATCGACCTCGGTGCGGCCTTCGAAGGTAATCTTAGCGATTTTAACTTTCTGGCCTTTGTCGACCAGCACCCGCATGGTGGCATTGTTTCGGGCACTGTCGGGTACGGTCGTGATTTTAACTTTCGTGTTCAGATAGCCTTTGTCGATAAAGAACTTGCGCACGGCCATCTGGGTATTTTTGGTGATCGTGTTGGTCACAATCTTACCAAGGTTCAGCTTCACTTTGTCTTTCAGCTGGTCCTGCTCCCCTTTTTTAATGCCTAAGAACGAGACTTTGTAGAGCCGGGGCCGCTCGCGCACCCGGAACATCAGCGAGATCTTGCCCTCGCCCGCCGGCTCGGCAAACATTTCGACATCATCCAGCAGGCCCGAGTCCATCAGCTTGCGCACCGCCGAACTAACAACCTCGCCCGGTATACGGGCTTTATCACCTACTTTCAGGCCAGCCAGCGAAACGAGCGAATTGGGGTCGAGGTAGCGGGTTCCCGTCACGCGCAGGCCCGCAATTTCATACTCTTTGGGGTTTGCGTAGTTGAGCAGGTCGTCTACTGTGGCAACCAGTTCAACGCTTCGCCCCACGCCCACACGCACCTGCGCCAGCAGGGAGCCAGGCGACAGGGTCAGGAGCCAGACAGTAACCCCCAGAATGACTTTTATACAGTGTTTCAAGTTGGTAAGTACGTAAAGTTTGTCAGTGAGCAGGATTCACTTTACCCCCTATAGGGTTGGAACGCGCTCAATATCAGTTTATGGGCAAAGTTCTGAATATTGTCTATTTTATCACCTGTTCGCTGATTTTGCCGAACCGGCGTTCGCGTTTCTGATAACTTACAATGGCTTCGTATAAATGCTGCTTGCGAAAATCGGGCCATAACACGTCGGGCATATACAGCTCTGAGTAGGCTAACTGCCAGAGCATAAAGTTGCTGATGCGCATTTCGCCACTGGTTCGGATCATCAGTTCGGGATCGGGAATGCCTTTTGTGGTGAGGTGATTTCCAAACAACGTATCGTCTATTTCGGCGGGCGTTAGCCGGCCGTCCTGCACTTCGGCCGCCAGCTGGCGCACGGCTTCAATGATTTCCCAGCGCCCACTGTAGCTAAG
>DATHAW010000247.1:0-5143 GCA_035296465.1 Spirosoma sp. | reverse complement strand
CCAGGATAAGTGATTGTGGATAAGGATCGTTTACGATCTCCCGGCCATACCCTTATCTAAAGAATCGCCGTTGGCAGTAACCAGGTTAAAGGGTGGCATTAAACAATCTTTCTTACTTATCTATGACCTTCAAGCCCTTCTTCACCACCAAGTTTACCAGTAAGGGCACTGGCCTGTGGACCTTTCGCTGGCCTGTAACATCATCATTAAAAGCTATAGTGATGATGTTACAGGTAAACTCTGAGGAAAGGAAATTTACCGGGTTTGTCATTACGCTGCCAACCGCCTGATGCCGAGTGCGTTTCACCCTTATATAGTGACGTGATACTTGTGTTACTTTCCGATACAGAACTTACTGAAAATAGAGTCCAGCAGATCGTCGCTAGTAATCTCTCCAGTAAGTTCGCCGAGGTGCTGCAACGCCACGCGCAGGTCCATAGCCAGCCAATCAGGGGTTGTGCCGGCATCCAGACCAGCAAGGGCGCGGGCCAGGGCGTCATCCGTGCCGGTAAGGTGCTCGTAATGGCGAGCGTTGGTTACTACGGCACTGCCTGTCTGCACGGCCGAATCGGTGCGGACACGGGCCGACAACGCCTTTTTAAGTTCTTCCAGATAGGTTTTCTCGGCGGCTGAAATCCACAGAATCGGTTCGCCGGCAGCCTTCTCCAAGTGTTGGCGTTTCATGTCGTCCAGGGCATCCAGCTTATTCCCCACCAGTAAATAAGGCTTGCCCGACTGTCGTACCTCTTCTATGGCGCTTTGCAATTCGTGGGGCAGGATGTTCAGCCCATCGAACAGGTACACCACCAGGGCAGCATCACGCATTTTCTGCTGAGTCCGCTCAATGCCAATGGCTTCGATGGTGTCGGTGGCTTCGCGCAGACCAGCCGTGTCGATGAGTCTAAAGCGGATACCGTCGATAAACAACTCATCCTCAATCACGTCGCGGGTGGTGCCCGGAATGGCTGATACAATCGCCTTTTCTTCGTTTAACAGGGCATTTAGTAGGGTCGACTTGCCCGCGTTGGGTTTGCCCACTATCACCGTTGGTACACCATTTTTAATGACATTTCCTACGGAGAACGAGTCGATCAGCGGATGCAAAACCCGACGTATGTCGCCCATCAATTGCCGAAGCTGATCTCGATGGGCAAACTGGACGTCTTCTTCGCCAAAGTCAAGTTCTAATTCAACCAGCGCTACAAAATCAATGAGTTGCTGACGTAACGCTTTGAGTTGTCTGGAGAATCCTCCGCGCAATTGGGTCAGCGCGGCCCGGTGACTGGCATTGGAATCGGAGGCAATCAGGTCGGCTACGGCTTCGGCCTGCACCAGGTCGAACTGCCCGTTCAGAAACGCCCGCTGCGTGAACTCGCCCGGCCGCGCCAGCCGAACGCCTTCCTGCGTAAGCCGACGAAGAATCTGCTGAATAATAAACTCCGACCCGTGGCACGAAATCTCGACGAGGTCTTCTTTGGTGAAAGATTTAGGCGACCGGAACACGGTTACCAGCACTTCGTCAATGATGCCGTCAGAAGTCACTACGTCCGACCCATCGGACCACTCCCGCAGCGTACCAAAATGGGCCGTGTGCGATGCCTGCCGGGTAAGGTCTTTTCCCCGAAACATCCGATTGACAATAGCAATGGCACCTTCGCCCGATACCCGCACAACGGCGATGGCACCAATACCAGGGGCGGTGGCAAGGGCGGCAATAGGGTCTAACTGGTACAAGTTTGTGGGTTGTGATCTGTGTTTTTAAGGTTGTATGGTTCTACAACCTTAAAAACCCGGTAGCTGAGTTGGAAAAATGGGCAGGCGGCTCACTACGTTCACAATTCGTTTCTCCACGGGCACGGCCGGAATGCCAAGCGCGTCGGCGTGGGCGTCGCCTAAGAACAAACGCATTTGAGCGGCTGCGAGGTTCCGAACGGATTCCGGACGGTCGGTTGCCGAACCACCTATGGCGGCAATGGCGTTGAGCAGTGAACGGGTCAAGCCAACACCCGCTTCGGAAGAAGCAAACTGCCTCCGGGCTATGGCCCGGTCAAGATGATAGGCTTCACGCAGGTTGGCCGGCAAGAGTTCCTCCGTGACGCCGTTCAAAAAACCAATTACGTTGATATGATGCAGGTAGTTTTCTTCTTCCTGCTCCGTAAGCGTAATTCCCGCTTTTCGTAACCCGCGCAGAACGATGTATGAGAACGCCAGGTTTGTTCCCGCCAAATCTTCCTGATTGACAGGAGCGCCCCATTCTGCATTCCACCGACCCGACTGCAGCCCAAACCAACGTGCTCCGGCATGAATTAGACGGATTTTGAGGGTGCGGGCAATAGCCCGGCCGCTAATCCACTCTTTAGAGTTATGTACTCCGAACACCCACTCCCCTGTTTCCTGCAGCCGGCGGGCAGTGTCGT
Organism: Spirosoma sp.; assembly: GCA_035296465.1. Lineage (GTDB taxonomy): Bacteria > Bacteroidota > Bacteroidia > Cytophagales > Spirosomataceae > Spirosoma. The sequence goes on along the minus strand of DATHAW010000247.1, from coordinate 2,726 downwards.
TTTTGATTCGCTCGGTAAGCCACAGCAGTTGAACACCATTGGCACCCATGTAAGTATAGGGCAGCGAGTAGGTGCCCAGTATCAGGCCGATTAGCCCGGCATGTTTTTTAAACAATGCCCTACCCGCTTTCATCCGATCCGGGTCGGCCCAGTCCGGTAGGTTGGCGTAGTCTGCAAAAAAAGCCCGAACAGCGTCGGGCTGGCCCGCAGGACTGAAGTCAGTGGTATCGGCCAGCCAGTTCATCAGGTCTTTTAGACTGGCTGCTCCACCCATTTCCGTAACATATGCAATAACCGCATCGGCGGGAGGGTCGCCCTGCTGGCGGTAGCGGGTCAGGAGTTCATCCGAAAACAGCCGGGAGGGCTTAACAAGAGTCAGCATCAGTGTTAGGTTATAGGCTGATAACGTAGGGTGGACCCGATTGGTTTGTCGTGGGTCCAGCCGGTGCGCTCAGTCCGTCTATTCCGTTACGCTAACCCAGACACGTAGTCCTACAGGCGTATTTGAAGACCATCGTAGCCCAGCCGGATGTTGGGGGGCAGTTCGCTTTCAACTTCGCGATGCAGTCCAAGCTTATGGCTGATGTGGGTAAAATAAGTCTGATCGGCTCCAATGCGCTTTGCCAGCGCTACGGCCTGATCGAGCGTGAAGTGGGAAATATGGGCCGTTCGCTGGAGCGCATCGAGCACAAGAATCTTAGTGCCGTAAACCTTCTCCAACTCCTCGTCGGCAATGTGGTTAAGGTCGGTCAGGTAGGTAAAATCACCAATGCGAAAGCCAAAAACAGGCAGTTTATGGTGCATCACTTCAATAGGAATGAAATGAACCCCCAGCACCTCGAATGGCTCATTGCGGATTTCAGCAGTGCGTACGTGCGGAATACCGGGGTATTTGTGGTCGGCAAAGATGTAAGCGAACTCCCGTTTCAACTGGGCCAGGACGGTCGCACGGGCGTAGAGCGGTATGTCCTGCCCCGACCGAAAGTTGTAGGCCCGAATCTCGTCTAACCCTGCCGTATGATCTTTGTGTTCGTGGGTGAATAAAACAGCATCGAGTTGTTTAAGCCGCAGCCTGAGCACCTGTTGGCGAAAGTCGGGGCCCGTATCGATCACAAAGCTACGGGCGTCGACAGCGATATGAATGGATGAACGAAAACGTTTATCTCGGTAATCGACGGACTGGCAAACGGCACATTCGCACCCAATCAGCGGCACCCCCGAGGATGTTCCCGTGCCCAGCAGTGTAACAACCATAACGAGTGAAAGAGATAAAGAGCGAAAAAGCAACTGAGTGGTTGGCGCCTTTCGCTCCGGTCCGGCGTTCCCGTATTCGTTCTTTCACTCGTTTTCTCTTTATTTATCCGTAAGTTGATTTACTACCTCCACCAACCGATCGAAGTTAAGCGGTTTCACTAATACATCGTTGAAGCCGGCCGTTTTAAACTCTTCTTCCGTGTAGTTTTTGGCATTGCCCGTAATGGCTACGATGGGAACGGAGGCTTTCTCTTTCTCGGGCATGGCCCGAACGCGCCGAACACACTCCATGCCATCCATAATGGGCATGTTTATATCCAATAACAAAATACTGAAATCTTCTTTTTCCAGAATCTGCATCACCTGTTCGCCATTCTTGACGGCAGTAATGTCATAGTGTTGGAACTCAAGTATTTTGCGGGCCAGATTCTGAATAACGGAACTATCTTCGGCAATCAGGACGCGTTTGGAAGCTGACATAAGGCTTTTAAGATCGTATTAGTTTGATGTGGTGAAATTATAGAGTTAAATCGGCAAACACAAAAAAAGGGACGTTGCCGCCCTTTAATGCAGCCACCTGAGCTTATGCATTCAAAATTGTTTATGCGTAAAATAGTTGATAAAATTTTCTGATTAATTTCATAGATAGGTAACACTACGTTATCTTAATTTTTTATAAATTTATAACCTCAACGCTAACAAGCTCATTAAGTTACTGTTCTACGGTGTTGCAGCCGACAGGATAAGACGTAGTACTTCGTATTCGAGTAATTTGGGGTAGCATGTCAGGCAGCACGAACCCAAGTAAACCGACACTCAGATACGGGTCTAATCTTATCCAGCATACCAGCTGCTTCGATTGCCCACTGGTTGGCCCTTTTGTGTCGAGTCGACTTGCCCTCTCTATCGAACCTTTCTCTTCTACTCTCTTTATCCTATGAAACTTAGTGGACCCGAAGGCGGCTTCGAGTTGAACATTCTGGATTATGAATGTAAAGACTCGCCTTATTTTATGGACCGCAACTGGCTTATTGTCAGTCTCAAAGCGAAGTATTACGATGACGAATGCGTTCGTACCGCTCCTATTCTTTCGACCTGGGAAATAGAACTGCTCCTGAAATGGATGCGCTCGGTGGTTAACGAGCATGAAATCTCCCCCAAGTTAACATTTGTTGAACCCGCGTTGGGCTTCAGTAACGTCTCGCCCGGCCACGGTGACTATCGGATCCGCATTAAACTCGGCTCCGACGCCCGCCCAAACTGGCAGCGTGACGCAACCCCGTTTTACCTTCACGTTGCACCCGACAAACGTGAACTGCAGCGAGCCATCCAGGATCTGGAGCAGCAGCTACAGCGTTTTCCCGTGAGAGACTAAGTGCTGCACAAGCGATAGGGTAGACAAAGAGACAGTGAGCATAAAGCATTGTCTCTTTGTCTACCCTATCGCTTTTTAGGCATGAACCAGGCTAGCC
>DATHAW010000246.1:0-9252 GCA_035296465.1 Spirosoma sp. | reverse complement strand
GCCGGGCAATCCTCGCCCACGCTTGTTCCGTCTGAAGGCCGACGGTGGGCTTATTAATCGAATGGGGTTCAATAACAAAGGCGCTGATCAGGCTGCCGAACGGTTGAGTCAGTTTAGCAGAAAATCTAACCGACACCGGGTGATTGTTGGCGGCAACATTGGCAAAAATAAAGACACGACAAACGAAAACGCCGTGGTTGACTACGTAGCGAGCTTTCGGGCATTGTATGATTCGGTCGATTATTTCGTGGTCAACGTCAGTTCGCCCAACACACCCGGCCTACGCGATTTACAGGAACGTGAACCCCTTACGCACTTGCTGACGACACTGCAAACCGAAAACCGTCAGCGTCCCGTTGCTAAGCCGATACTGCTTAAGATCGCCCCTGACCTTACCAATGGTCAGTTAGATGACATCATTGGCATTGTAGCTAAAACACGCATTGCGGGTATCATTGCCACCAACACAACCATCAGCCGGGCAAATCTGGCCACCGACGTGGCTCAGGTGGCCGAGATGGGCGCGGGCGGTGTCAGCGGTCGGCCCCTGCGGGAGCGATCCACCGAAGTAATTCGGTATCTGCACCAGCAGTCGGGTGGTGCATTTCCGATTATTGGTGTTGGCGGCATTTTTTCGGCCGACGACGCGCTTGAAAAATTAAACGCTGGCGCCAGTTTAATTCAGGTGTACACCAGCTTCATTTATGAAGGCCCCGGCCTGGCCAGAAAAATCAATCGGGCACTGCTTAACCAGCCCGTAGCATCGGTCCTCTCGGCGGCATCCTGAGGCTATTGCACAAACTACCGACCGCATACTGGTCTTTGTGCTAATTCTACGCGGTTACGTGCGGTTTTTCGTTAAAAAATGGGAAATTTACCCCTGCCCCTACAGCCCGACCGCAACGCATGGCACAACCAACGACATCGCCCCGTCAGAATACGATTCGCCGACCTAACGAACACAACGAAGTAAGACCACCCCGCCCGAGCCGCACCGGACCGTCGGCGGCCCGTACCCCAAGGCCCTCTTTACAATGGGGAGCCTCGCTTGACCGTTGGCTGACCGATCAGCGCTCAACGCTCACGATGGGTGTTCTCCTGATGATGCTGGCCGTAGGACTGATGGTAGCGTTTGTATCCTATCTGGTCAATGGGGCAGCCGATCAAAGCGTAGTGGGGTCGGCTCTGTCGGAGCCTTTGGCCGAATCGGGCACCGAAGTACGTAACTGGCTCGGACTGGTGGGAGCGGCTGTTGGGCACGTGTTCGTTTTCCGGTGGTTTGGTGTTGGGTCGCTTGCCCTGCCCCTGATCGTATTTCTGGCCGGCTATAAACTTACCTTTCGCCAGGAGTTGGTGCCCCTGAGCCGCACCACGGCTACGCTATTGTTTGCTGCAGTCTGGATTAGTTTACTGCTGGGCTACATAGTGCTTGTATCCGATTCGGCCCAAAGAGGCAGCGTGTGGTGTGGCGGTATCGGCTACGAAGCAAACGTTGCGCTCTACAGCCTGTTTGGCTGGGGCAATCTGGCTCTGATTGGTTTTCTCCTGTTTGCGTTCGTGGTGTATTATTTCAACGTTCGAACCCTTAAACTGCCAACTATTCCCCGCCCGAATCGCTCTCAGTCTACTCCCAACCTCGATGATACGTTGCGGACATACGACGATGAGTTGGACGAAAATACGTTGTCACAAGCTTCTGATGAGCCGGCATTGGGGCAAAATGGACACCACCCCGCCGATTCAGTCGATACAGATCAGGAAGACGATGTGGAGGCTCCCCTATCGGTACGGCCCGATGGACTGGAGGCCATTGCCCAAACGACCGGCGTTACGCTCACTATTAAAAACCGGGATGCGGTAACCGACAATCTGGCCGGAGAAACCGCTGAACTCAGTGCAACGCCCGCCCCAACGTTTGAACCAGACCCATTTGAAGACGATGATCTGGTGGCGCTGCATGGCCTGTATGACCCCACGCTCGACCTGCCGCAGTATCAGTACCCAACCAACGACCTGTTGACGGAGTATCAGAACAACCGTAAAGCACAGGTTTCCGACGACGAACTGACGGCTAACAAAATTAAAATTGAGAACACGCTGCGTAACTTCGGCATTGAGATCGACTCCATTCAGGCGTCCATCGGGCCAACGGTTACGCTCTACGAAATCATACCGGCAAAAGGCGTTCGTATCTCCAAAATTAAAAGTCTCGAAGACGACATTGCCCTGAGTCTATCGGCGCTGGGCATTCGGATTATTGCCCCCATGCCGGGCATGGGCACCATCGGGATTGAAGTGCCGAACAAAAACCGTGAGATGGTCTCCATGCGGTCGATGATCACGAGTGAGGTGTTCAGCAACAGCAAGTTCGATTTGCCGATTGTGCTGGGAAAAACCATCTCGAACGAGATATACGTAGCCGATCTGGCCAAGATGCCTCACCTGCTCATGGCCGGGGCCACCGGGCAGGGCAAGTCCGTTGGTTTGAACGTCCTGCTGACATCGCTGATTTACAAGAAACACCCATCGCAACTGAAACTGGTGCTGGTCGATCCAAAGAAGGTAGAACTGACCTTGTTTAACAAGTTAGAGCGGCATTTTCTGGCTAAACTACCCGATTCGGAGGAGCCGATCATTACCGATACCAAAAAGGTTGTCAATACGCTCAACTCGCTGTGCATCGAGATGGACAACCGCTATAATCTGCTCAAAGATGGTGGGTGCCGGAATCTGAAAGAGTACAACGCCAAGTTTGTAAAACGTCGGCTCAACCCCGAAAAGGGACACCGCTTTCTGCCTTATATTGTCCTGATAATCGACGAATTAGCTGACCTGATGATGACGGCTGGCAAAGAGGTTGAGCAACCCATTGCACGCTTGGCCCAGTTGGCAAGGGCTATTGGGATTCACCTCGTGGTGGCCACGCAGCGGCCATCGGTCAACGTAATCACAGGTCTCATCAAGGCTAACTTTCCAGCCCGCCTATCGTTTAAAGTAACGTCTAAAATCGACTCCCGAACCATCCTCGATACGGGCGGGGCCGAGCAACTGGTAGGCATGGGCGATATGCTCCTGTCATCAAACTCGGATATTATCCGGCTGCAGTGCCCCTTTGTCGACACCAACGAAATAGAAGACCTGTGCGAGTTTGTGGGCAATCAGCGCGGTTACGACGATGCGTATTCGCTTCCCGAGTTTCTGGGTGACGATGGCGGTCAGACTGACGACAAAGACGTGGACCTCGACAACCGCGACCCCATGTTCGACGAAGCCGCCCGGCTTATTGTTATTCACCAGCAGGGCAGTACGTCGCTTATTCAGCGCAAACTTAAACTAGGCTATAACCGGGCCGGGCGACTGGTCGACCAGTTGGAGGCAGCTAAGATTGTCGGGCAGTTTGAAGGAAGCAAGGCGCGCGACGTACTCGTGACGGACCTGCAAACGCTGGAAGAAATGCTGAAACGGATGAAGGGTGAGTAAGCTGGCTGGTTTAACGCAAGAACGAAACGCCATACTAAACTTTTTCTCTGCGTTCGGGTCTATCATTTAGGAGAACTACTACGTTTAGTAAGTGTCTTACAACGCCAAAAATCGTCGGGTAACCCGAATAGAAATGAGAAAAATTGCCTGGATCTTAAGCTTGACCGTTCTGACCACACTCCCCGCTTTTGCCCAAAAGGATAAACGGGCGCAGGATATTCTGGACGCAATGAGCAAAAAATATAAATCCCTAAAATCGTATCAGGCCGCTTTCACCTACGCCAGCGTCGGCGGGGGGGCCAATGAGTCGTTCAAAGGTGATTTGACGGTTAAGAATGAGAAATTTCGCCTGATTCTCGGTGGTCAGGAAGTGTTCACGGATGGCAAGACGATGTCGACCTACATCAAAGAATCAAATGAGGTCAACGTACAGGATTACGACCGGAACGAAACCAGTGAGCTGAACCCAACCCAGATTTACAGCATCTACAAGCGTGGCTTTGACTACCGGTTTCTGAAAGAGCAAAAGCAGGGCGGCCGCTTACTCGAAGTGATTGAGCTAAAACCCAACCGGGAGAAAAGTCCCATTGCCAGCGTTCAAATCTCGGTAGACAAGGCGGATAAGTCTGTTCGCAACTGGCTGATTGTCAATAAAGATGGCAAACGCACTACGTATACCATCACGAAGTTTACTCCCAACGCCAACGTACAGGATTCTTACTTCGTCTTCGACAAGGGCAAATATCCGGGGGTAGAAGTGGTGGACCTGCGCTGAACAAGGGCGTATGGCTATTCATTACACCTTTTCCCCATAGGCCAGATCGCCGGCGTCGCCGAGACCCGGAACAATGTAGGAGTGTTCATTCAGGTGGTCGTCAATGGCACCAAGCCAGAGATGACACTGGGGCAGTTGCGCCTGCACATGGCTGACGCCTTCCGGGCTGGCCAGTACGGCGGCAATGTGCGTTTGAGCCGGAATCCCGTAGCGTAGCAAGGCATGATATACTTTTTCGAGCGAACGACCCGTGGCCAGCATTGGATCGCACAGGATCAGTGTTTTGCCGCTTAGATTCGGGCTAACAATATAATCCATCTCAATCTCGAAGGTATCCTCTTCCCCCAGCGAGTAACCACGGTAGGCACCGGCGAACGCATTTTCGGCCCGGTCGAAGTAATTGGTGAAGCCGTGGTGAAACGGAAGCCCCGCCCGCATAATGGTTGCTAAAACCGGCTGTTGCCTAAGCACTTGCGTTTGGGCCGTGCCGAGTGAGGTTTGCACTGCTATGGTATGGTAGGTCAGAGTGCGGGAGATTTCGTAGGCCATCAGTTCGCCAACCCGTTCGAGGTTTCGGCGGAATCGCAGCCGATCCTGCTGAACGGATACATCGCGTAGTTCGGCAATGTATTGATTGGCCAGGGATGGCTGCCGGGCAAACACAAACATGGTCAGAGAGTTTCTTTGGCCGTAAATTAGCCGCTTGGTAGGCGTATATCCAAACGTATTCCCTAATTTAACCGGCTGATACGGTCTCATGAATCTACTCAACATCGTTCACACGAGCCGGCCAGCCAGTAACATACATGCGTAATTACCTTTACATTTTCTGTTTTTTTCTCAGTTTGCATACCGTTCAGGCGCAAAGCCCATTTGTTCCGCTCAACACTGATTACTATCACCTGATTGACCGGTATGAGATTCGCCAGAATCGCTGGGCTGAAGGGTTCCATAGCAGCGTAAAACCCTATAACCGTCAGAGTATTATCCAGTTAACTGACAGTCTGGCCGCTACCACGGGCCGCGATTTTTCGGATTCCGATTATTTCAACTACGACTACCTGCGCGACGACAGTTGGGAGTGGGTAAACCCGGCAGCCGACTCATTACGCTCCGATCCATTTACGAAGCACCTGCGCCCCCAGCCCGGCCCCGGCGACAGCGAACGCCCACCCATATTCAATGTTTTCTACCAGAAAAAAGCGGATTTTTATAACCTTCGTACACCCGACGTCGACCTCCACGTTAATCCGGTGTTTTACGCGGGCGTAGGTGTTGAGAACGTGGCCCGTCAAACTAATGCTGCTGCGGGGGGTCGCCAGTCCCTGTTCGTCAACACGCGGGGACTGGAAGTGCGGGGTACCATTGCCCGCAAGCTGGGCTTCTACTCGTTTTTCGCCGATAATCAGGCGATATATCCCGAATACATCCAGGCCTATGGACGTACCTACAGTCGATCTGGTAGTCGGGGCGTTTCGGCACCGGGTGAAACGTTCGTTAAACCATTTGGCCAGCAGGCGGTAGACTACATTACGGCGAGGGGCTACATTACGTTCAATACGCTAAATGTCGTTAACGTCCAATTTGGCCACGACCGTAATTTCTTCGGCAACGGCTTTCGGTCGGTGTTCCTATCGGACAACAGCCCAGCCTCGCTGTTCCTGAAGTTTTCGACACGGCTGGGTTCCCGCATTCAGTATACGAACCTGTTTACGCAGCTTCAGAACACGCAGGCTCCTCTGTTCGTGTCGGGGGTGGAGCGGTTGATTCCACCGAAGTTTGCAGTAATGCACCATTTGAGCATTAATGTCACTGATCACATAAACTTTGGCGTATTCGAAGCGACTGTGTTCAGCCGCGACCGGCTTGACCTGTCTTACCTCAACCCGGTCATTCTTTACCGGTACGTCGAGTCGAGCCAGGGCAGTGCCGACAACGCCATGATTGGGCTGGATTTTAAGGCAAACTTCCTGTCGCACTTTCTGGTCTATAGCCAGCTTATGCTGGATGAGTTTCTGGTTAAAGATCTCAGGGCTGGCAGGGGGAGCTGGACGAACAAATTTGCCCTGCAAATCGGCGGTAAATACATCGACGCGTTCGGCGTACCAAATCTGGATCTACAGGTTGAAATGAACCTGGCGCGGCCTTATACGTACTCGCACGAGAAATCTGCTACGGTAAGCGCGGGACAAACCAACTATGCCAACTCCAGTCAGCCAATGGCTCATCCGCTCGGCGCTAATTTTGTGGAGACGCTCGGCATAGTTCGGTATCAGCGAAAGCGGTTGTCAGCTAATGCCATTTTTGGGGTTATGATGTACGGAACCGACCCTCCAGAACGTAATTACGGGGGCAATATCCTGCTGGACTACAGCACACGATTTCGCAACGAAGGCAACTTTATTGGGCAAGGCCGTAAAACACTCGTGACGTATGCTGACCTGAGGGGCTCATACATGATTCGGCACAATATATTTCTTGAAGGCCGCTTTCTTTATCGTTATCAGGACAGCCAGTTCAGGGACAATACCTATAGTAACCAGGTGACCACGCTGGCCCTGCGCTGGAACCTCCCGTACCGAAACTGGGTGTTTTAAGCCCTATAAAGTTGTAGAGTTAAAGGCAAAAGGCAAACTTTACGGCTTTATGCCGTTACGACTTTACCAATCCATTGATGCTTGACCTTATCCGCCATGAACTGACCGAAGCCCGGTCCGTTTTAGATGACTTCATCAGTCAGCCAGAACACCTCACGGCCATCGAACAGGCCGCCCGGCTCATGGCCGATGCACTCACGAATGGCCGCAAGATCATCGCCTGCGGCAACGGCGGCTCCCACTGCGACGCTATGCACTTTGCAGAGGAACTTTCCGGCCGCTACCGCAACGATCGCCGGTCGCTGGCCGCCATTGCCATTTCCGATTCCAGCCACATCACCTGCGTAGGCAACGACTACGGATACGATGCCATTTTTTCCCGTTTCATTGAGGGCCTGGGCAGTAAAGGCGACGTCCTGATGGGCATAAGTACCAGTGGTAACTCGACCAATATAATCCGGGCCGTTGAGGCCGCCCAGCAGCAAGGGATGAAGGTTGTTCTGCTTACGGGAAAAGACGGCGGCAAACTGGCTGGTCAGGCCGATGTGGAGATTCGTGTACCGCATTTCGGCTACGCTGACCGTATTCAGGAAGTCCACATCAAGGTTATTCACCTGTTTATCCTCCTGATTGAGAAGCTGGTGGTTGGCTAATGGCACGAGATGGCAAGCCTGAAACCCATACGTGATGGTCCAATTTGGAAAGATCTCTGAGCAGGAGTGAATGCTTAATAATCGCCCCCGGCACCGCCACCACCAAAGCTGCCGCCCCCAAAACCACCGAAGTCGCCCCCTCCGCCCCCACCAAAGCCACCCCCACCTGAACTGCCGCCCCAGCCGGAATACGTCGATGTGGGAAAGAACACCGGCGGGAAAAACCCACCGCCCCTGTTACGGTTGCTGCCGCCCCCGCCACCCCGGTTTCGTCGGGAAACGATAAAGAGGATAATCAGAAAAACAAACAAAATGGGCAGGATGGACCCACCACCATCGCTGGTATTGGCCCTGGGGTCACCTTTGTATTCGCCGGCAGCACGCTGAAAAATTTCGGTTGTGGCGGCATCTAACCCCTGATAGTACGCCTGCTGTCGGAAAGCGGGCGTAATCAGGTTGGTAATAATGCGTTTGGCAATGGCGTCGGGAATGGCCCCTTCCAGGCCATAGCCAACTGAAATGTATACTTTGCGCGTTTGGGTCGCCCAGGCAATCACAATGCCATTGTTTTTGCCCTGTTGCCCCACGCCCCACTTACGGCCCACCTGAAACGCAAAATCGCCAATGGGGTACGGCTCCGTAGTTTTGACAATGACGATCGTTACCTGCGACGAGGTCGAATCGTTATAAGTCCGCAATTTTTGCTCCAGTTGCTCACGTTCGGCACTGCTTAAAATACCCACAAAGTCGTTGACCAGCCGGGGCGGGTTGGGCTTATCCGGGATGACCGTATCGGCAGTTATGCCGTCGTCCGTAGCGGGGGTATTCTGTGCCCACAGGCACAGGGGCAGCGCGACCAGCAACAGCAGCAAGGCCAGCCGGACTGATCGGGCCACGTTAAAAAGTAATAGGGGTACGTTCACGGAAGTGTCAGTCAATCGAAATGTCGTCGGCGAGTTCATTGGTATCGGTGCGGCCGTCGTACGGGAAATACTGCCGCAACTGCTGCCCGGCCCGCTCAATGCCTGCACTTAATCCTTCGACGTACTCGCCTTTAGCAAAATGACCCCGGAGCAGGTCTTTGGTGCTCTCCCAGAAGCCCGCCGGCACTTTGGCATCAATGCCCTTGTCGCCCAGTACGGCAAACTTTCGGTCGACATGAGCCAGGTAAAACAGCACTCCGTTCTGAGCCTTTGTCTGGTGCATACCCAGTCGGGCAAACACCTCAATAGCGCGTTGCACTGGATCAGCACCCGGACAATTTGGCTCGATATGCACCCGGATTTCGCCCGATGTGGCTTTCTCAGCCTGCCGGATGGCATCTACAAGGCGCTGTTGCTCGTCGGGTGTGAAGGGAGACATAGCCAGATACGGATGAGTTAGTCAACGGGAGTGGTTGAATAATGAATATCGAGGTAGGGCCACTCAGCGCTACCTCGATATTCATTATTGCATTGCTGAATTCTTAAAACTGTACCGTTGGGGCGTTTTGTGCCGCTCTTGATGCCTCAAAAAGGCCTTTGCGTGAGAAGCCGAAAACGCCGGCAAAAATATTGTTTGGAAACGACCTGACCGACTGGTTATAGCTGGTAGCGGTGCCGTTGAAGTCGTTACGAGCCACCGTAATGCGATTTTCAGTGCCTTCCAGTTGTGCCTGCAGTTCGGAGAAATTCTGGGTTGCCCGAAGCTGCGGGTAGTTTTCGGCCACGGCCAGCAGCCGCGACAGTGAACCGCTTAGCTGGTTCTG
>DATHAW010000245.1:0-3070 GCA_035296465.1 Spirosoma sp. | reverse complement strand
CCCCTGGGATTAACCAATTCGGGAAAGTCGATGCTCTGCACCTCCACTTTTCCTGGTCCAATGTACACAACGCAACGATTGCTTGCCATATAGGTTTACTGGTTTAAATGTTTAGGATTATAGGAAATCTTCTTTAGAAGGTAAAAGCATTTACACTGGCAGGAGCTACCGTATTATCTTTTCCGATGCGCACCGCTGCCCTCACGACATGGCGGCAGGCCCAAACCTTTTTGGGTCAATTTGGCTTGCCTACCCATAAACCGGAAAAAGTCTATGAATACAGAACAGCCAAATAACCCTCTGCATGGCAAAACCCTCGAAGCCATTCTGCTCTATCTGGTAGACCGCTATGGTTGGGAAGAATTGGGTAGTCGCATTCCGATCAACTGCTTTCGGCACGAGCCAGGTATCAAATCGAGTCTGACTTTCTTACGCAAAACACCGTGGGCCCGGCAAAAAGTGGAGGAGCTATACCTGAGATCGACCGATGTCTGAGAAGTTTTTATGATTTTTGTCTTTTCGTACCGGATAATCCCGGACACTTTTGGTATTCTTTGGCAGTTCTATAGCTTGAAAACGACATTCATTTCGTTATAAACCCGTCCGAAACGGCAAAACCTGACTTCTTTTAAAGACAGCGCGTCCGGGCTGGATTAACCGGTAACTTCTATGAAAAAAACATCAATAGGTTTCGTGATTGTATTGCTTGCAAGCTACGCCAGCTACGGTCAGTTTGGTGGCATGGGTGGTCAATCCGGCCGAATGGGGGGCGGGCAGTTTAACCAGCCCATGGCCAGCTCGCCACCCTCCGCGTTCAGTAACATGCCCGGCATTCTGGCCGAACGGGAAACCAAATGGCTCAAAGACAGCCTGTCGCTGACAAAGGAACAGACTAAAGCCGTTAAAAAGGTTAACTACGACTTTGCCAAGCAGCAGCAGAGTGCCATCAAAGACATCGTTGGAACAGGTGGAGGCCGTCCGTCGCCGGAGGCTATGGAGCAGATTCGGGAAACGATGGTGATGATTAACGAAGAGAAAGAAGACAATCTGCGTCCGATTCTCACCCCGGAACAATGGACGCTGTACCAGGCCAAGCGGGACATCATGCGCAAGAACACCGGCGGATTTCAGCCAAAAGTAGCGACTAAGACTCCGTAAGGGTGCTTTGGGTCCCTTGACTCAGGGGGCCAGCCACGTAAATTTTTGTTCGGGTTCATACCGAAACAGCGCCCGCGTTTGCCCGCCCCGCCCCAGGTGCAGGTACTCTATCGACAACACCTGGCATTCGATAACGGCGAAATTTTTGCGCCCGGCTTCGCTGTCGGCTTCGGTCGGCAGGTTTTCGCCCAGATGGGCCGGGAAGCCGGGATACGGACCGGGCTGTTCGCTGCCCGGTATCTGTTCGGAGAGGTACATCTTGCGGCTCCCAACCCATAATTTTTTCCAGTGGTCATCAGCCACGCTGTCGTCGGTATGCAGCCGTGTTTCGGTGGCCAGGCGCAGCTGTATCTGGCTTTTCTCGTCCCAGAAAAGTAGCGTAGCTCTCGGGAAGGCTGCTAACTGGATCACCTTGTCGGCGCGGGCGTCGGTATGAAACCAGACGTAGCGACGGACGGATTCGACCTGCCGCAGCACCACCGTGCGGGCATCGGCTCCTTCGGGTGTGTTTGTGGCGAGGGTCATGGTCCGAAACCCCGATTGGGCCTGAGAAGCCGGCCGTTGGGTGGTAGCCGAAACAAGTTTATCCCAGCTGTCGCGTTCCAGATCTGCTAAAGTCAAAGAAAGTTTATCTGGCGAATGAGAAGGGGCTGCGGGCTGGCTCATGAACAGCTAATGGAGCATTTGCTCAACGGGAAGTCGACGGGAATAACCCGATGGTCTGTTCGTTTGTTTAGCTCCTGAAATCAATCCGGTAACGATTCTTCGCTACTCCATTGCCATGTGCTACCATAAATCACTCAACGCTACTGCTCCCGAACTCGAAGCCCGCTACGAGGCCCAACTGCCGCCAGGGGCCAACTTCCAGCCCGTATACCACGCGAATGCCTACAACGTACCGGCCTGGCCAATTGTGACCAGACAGGAGCCAGGTAAACTACAACTAATTCACTGGGGTTTGATTCCCCGCTGGGCCAAAACTCACCAGGACGCAGCCGATATTCGCCTGAAGACCATCAACGCCCGCTCGGAAACCATTTACGAAAAACCCTCCTACCGGACGGCAGCCCAAAAAGGCCAGCGCTGCCTGATTCCGGTTACGGGTTTTTATGAATGGCACACGGTTGGCTCTAAGAAATACCCGTTCTACATCAGCACCACCGATCAGAAAATCGCGTCGATCGCCGGGCTGTGGGAGGAGTGGCCCGACCCGGAGACCGGCGAACTCATCCCGACCTATACGCTCCTGACAACCGAGGCAAACCCCCTGCTGGCGGCTATTCATAACACCAAGAAACGAATGCCGTGCGTACTGACTGCCGATGCGGAACACGCCTGGCTGCACGACGAACTGACCGAGGCCGATGCCCTGGCCCTGCTGGCTGCGCCGTATCCGGCGGCCCGGATGCATAGCTACAGCATCAGCAAACGGATAACCTCCCGCAGCGAACCCAGCGACGTACCCGAAGTGATGGCGCCTGCCAATTACCCGGAGTTGAGCAAAAACCCTCAATTATTCGCCTGAGTATGGGGTTCCGTCTGTCATTTGGGCCGCCCGTTTGTGTATAATTTGACGTTGGAGTCTGTTTTAAACGGAATTTTGGGCCGAAGAATTGTCTTTTTCCGGGGACAGTTGTTCGGCTCAACTCTTCTATTGTAAATAGTCCCAATACTGTCTATAACCTGATCATGAAACACACGTTACCGTATCTTTTTGCCACTGCGTTTACCCTGGGTGCTCATGGCATGGTTGGGGCTCAGGTGCCTTCGTTGCCTGGCCGGGTTGAACAGCGACCGGCCGCCACCATACCCAGCACCCGCGATGACACCCCCCATGGGAACGCGAAACTAACCGGTGTTGTGGTTGATTCGACGACCGGTAAACCCGTCGAATTTGCTTCCATTGCGCTCA
>DATHAW010000244.1:0-8521 GCA_035296465.1 Spirosoma sp. | reverse complement strand
GTCGGGTCGTCGGCTAGTTGCCCTTTCCCAAACAGTTGGTCAAACTCCGCCCGGTAGTCATTGCTGAAGAAAATGGAGTGCAGGTCCAGTTCGGCAAATTCGCGTCGGATACCCCAGTAGAAAATCAAGCCCGAACTGGACTTGGGCTGGCGCAGTATTCGCTCCGGCTGTCGGGCCAGAGGCAGCAGTTTACGAAACGTACTGACCACGTCCATGTTGGAAACGATAAGGTCAACAGGATGGGTGATGGGTGACGAGCGACGCATCACATCAGGCTTCGTTTTATCCATCACTAGTTGCTCTTCGGTCACTATTCCAACCACGGAACGACAGCCCGGACGTTTTTCCGCCGTCACGATCTCCATTACGCGGGTATTGTAGTGAAACCGAACGCCCAACTCTTCGGCCAGCCGAACCAGGCTGTTTGTGATGCTGACCATGCCATACTTCGGAAAAAACGCGCCGATGTTGTACTCTAAATGGGGAATGATGTTCAGGGTAGCGGGCGTCTGGTACGGGTCTGAACCGTTGTAGGTAGCGTAGCGATTGAAGAGCTGCACCAGTTTAGGATGCCGAAACCGCCGTTCATTGGCGCGGCTCATGGTGCTGAATACGCCCAGCTTGGGCAAATTGAGGTAACCACGCAGGGCATCTCTGTTGAACCACGTGCCTAATTTGTGCAGCGACCGGTGCAAAAACAGTTTCTCCGTTACGCTGTATTTGACGGCGCTATCGGCTAAGTGCCAGTGCAGGTGTTCAGCGGGTTCGTTCAGCACGGTTTCTACCTCACGCCCAAATCGGCCGAGGTCAGCCCAGGCCGTCAGGCGGGTGCCATCATCCCAGAAATAACGGCAGGTTTCGTCCAGCCTGACATACGCGAAGTAGTCGGCCGGGTTGCGTCCGGCCAGCCGGAACAAGTCGTCGACCAGGTGGGGCATCGTGAACAGCGAGGGTCCGGCATCAAACCGGTAGACATGGCCTGCAGCCGTGGTCTCCACAATCGTGGAAAGTTTACCACCCGGATAGGCATTAGCCTCGAACACGTCGACGGCATACCCTTTCACGGCCAGACGTATCGAAGCCGCAATACCGGCAATACCAGCCCCAATAACAGCAGCAGTTTTCATAGCGTGAAAGAGTGAAAGAGCAAAAGAGTGAAAGAGCGGACGCTTTTGCCACTCATTCACTCTTTCGCTCTTTCACTCATTGGTTTATTTCCGGGCGTAATAATTTAACGTCACCGACGACGCACTGGCTTTTTCACTGAGGGTGAAGTAGCCTTTGTTTTCTTTGTCGAAGCAAATGGCTTCTCCCTGCGGCTCCAGCCGATACGGCAACTGCCGGCCGGTTCCCTGTTGCAGTGCATCGGCGATGCTTTGCCCCGCGCTACGTTTCCAGTAAAAAATACCCGCATAAGTACGTACCACAATTTCATTGCCGTCGGGCGAGATGGCCGCACCCGTAACGTAGCCCGGCAACCCCTGACCCAATGTGGGCAGTTCGCCGTAGGCCTGCGCTACGGTAACCTCGTTGCTATTCTGCGGATACGCCAGGCGGTACAGGCGCACATTGGTTTCACGCTTCGAGATGATGTAAATATCTTTTGTTTGCGGGTCAACAAACATTGCTTCGGCATCACGGGGGCCATCAGGGAAGCGGAAATTGATCCGCTCGACCTGCGAAATGGGCGTTTGCAGATTAGCCGGCTCAGGAAGGCGGTATATCTGGTTGGTCTGATTCTGACCGTTGTTATCACCAATGTCGCCAATATATAGGTAGTTTACCCCTGCCTGAGGTCCTGGTCCCATGGCCAGTTCTTCCCAGTCGCGGTTGGTACTATTTGGAACCGCTAGTTTGCCTTTCACCTGGCCATCATAGCCCAGCAGAATCAGTTCGGCCGGGGTGCCGCTATCCTGCTGAATCCATAGGTTACCGGGCTGGCTGCGGCTGTCGACCATGCCCGATACTTCGTCGATCTGGCCGGGCGACACGGGCGTAGCAGTTGGATCCGACGAGAACTGAGCAAGGGCCACATTCGGCACGGCCAGTTTGCAGGAACTTGCCACCAGCAAGCTCATTAGAAGGACGAAAATGCGCATGAACACGGTTTTGGTTGATTCTGGTCCTAAAGTAACGAACGAAACGCCGGAATCAGTCTTAAAACTGAGTGTAGGGTCGGGTTTGTTGTTAACGTTCCCGCCGGAACAGACCACAACCTCACCCGCCTGACGCGGGCAGCAACAGGCGAAACGTAGCCCCTTCGCCCGGTCGGCCTACCGCCTGGATAAAGCCGTTGTGATTTTCAACCACTTTTTTGACGATGGCCAACCCGATACCCGTGCCTGCGTAGGTGCTTCGGTTATGCAGCCGCTGAAACACCTGAAAAATCCGGTCTGCCTGATGTGGCTCGAAGCCAATTCCATTATCGTCAATCTCGATGAGGTGAAACAGCTGATTGGCGTCACCGGGCGAAATGGGCATGCCCGCATCGCGGCCTTTTACGGGTTGGGTCTTTATCCTGACCAGCGCACGCTCATGACCCGGAGCGCTGGTCTCATTCGGAGCGGGGTGGGGTTTCATAAACTTCAGCGCATTGCTGAGCAGGTTTTGAAACAGCTGCCGCAATTGACCGGCATCGCCCGGGACGGTGGGGAGCGAATGGACTTCTACAGTGGCCTTATGATCGGCAATGGCGGTTTCAAGATCATCGACCACGTCGGCCACCAACTCGTTCAGATCTACGGGTTTGATGGCTTCGCCCTTTACGGCCACGCGGGAGTAGGCCAGTACGTCCCTGATGAGTACCTGCATGCGGGCCGCTGCCGACTGCATCCGCCGGATCATGTCGGCACCCTGTTCGCCAATTACGGCCCCATACTGTTTTTCGATAATGTCGCCAAAGGCCTGTATTTTGCGCAGTGGCTCCTGCAAATCATGAGAGGCTACGTAGGCAAACTGCTCTAAATTGGCGTTTGAGCGCTGCAGATCTTCTACAGAAGCCTCCAGTTGCTGCTGGAGTTTTATAAGGGGCGTATAATCGCCAAACGTAACGAGTACTTCATCACCCATTTTGGTGGACATAATATCGAGCCACACATCAATGCCGCTGCCCTCGTAATGAATATCGAAACGCCGGGTTTCGCCCGTCAGGTACGTATCCCGATAAGCCTCAAACAGGCCATTGCTTTTGTAATCGGGAAACCACTGACTACCCAGCCCACCAATAATCGTTTCCGGCTCCTGCCCCACGTAGTGGGCCAGCATCCGGTTAGCCACCCGGAACCTGAAATCAACCACGTCGCCAGCCTCATTACGAACGGGGCTGAACAGAAAAATACCCGTCTGTGAGGTATCGATTACGGTTTGCAACTCAGCAGTCGATTCTTCTAACTGCTGCTGTAGTGTTTTAAGGGCCGTGTAATCGCTGAAGGTAACAACTACGTGCTGATCACTACGGGCCACCGATACATCAAGCCAGTAATCCGTACCTTCCCCCTGGTAGTGCATCTCAAACCGCTGGTGCTGGCCGGTCTGGTACACCTCACAGTATCGCCTGAAATTGTAGCCCTGTGTTTTATAAGCCGGAAACCACTGGCTAACCCGCGTACCAATCATTACCTCCGGCGTTTGTCTGACGTAACTGGCCAGCGTCTGATTAAGCGCAACATAAACAAAATCAGTAATGGGGCCGGGTTCGTGGCCGGATGGATCATCGTACACCGGCTTGAGCAGGAATATAGCCGTCTGCGAAAGATTGATAACGTTCTGAAGCTGCGTCGCCGACTGCTCAATGGTCTGCTGCGCCCGCTTCAGGAACGATATGTCACTGAACGTCACAACAAATCCATCGCCTAATTTCTGCGTCGAGATATCGAGCCAGAAATCCAGGCCATCCAGGTTATAGTGAACCTCCGTACGGCCCGGTTCGCCGGTTTCGGTCGTGTTCACATACAGCGCAAACAACCCGGTGTCTACATTGCCGGGGAACAGTGTCAGCAGTTTGTTGCCCCTCATTGTTTCGAGCGGCAAGCCCAGAAGCCGCTCGCAGGCCTGGTTAACGGTGGCAAAGTGAAAATCGACGATAACCCCCTGTTCATTGCGGATCGACTCGAACGATATAATACCGTTGTTTGAGCTATCCAGTATGCTACCCAGCAGGCCAGCCTGCTGCTCAACGGCCTGTTGCGCCTGCTTCAGGTCGGTATAATCCGTAAACGTAACGAGTACGTCGTCGCCTAATCTAACGGCTTTTACGTCGAACCAGACATCCAGCCCATCCACATTATAGTGAATATCGAACCGCTGATCCTCACCCGTGTCAAACGTATGCTTATACCGATCGAAAAGGCCCGTTTCCCGATAACTGGCAAACCACTCCGATGCCACACTCCCCCGCACTACGTCGGGCGTTTGACCTACCAGTGCAGCCACCATTCGGTTAATGGTTTTAAACCGGAAATCGACGTGCTTACCCGCTTCATCATACACCGGGCTGAATACAAAAATACCCGTCTGCGACGTATCGATAACAGTCTGCAGATCAACCCGTGACTGTTCAAGCGCCTGCTGGGTCAGCTTAATATCCGACACGTTCCTGAACGTGATGACCAATTCATCCTCAGCAAGTTTTTGGGTGTTGATATGTATCCAGTAATCCAGCCGGCCATCGTTGTAATAAGTTTCAACAAACTGCGGCTGCCCCGTTTCCACCGTCCTGACATACGCATCAAACAACCCTGTCGAACGCAGTTCGGGATGCAGTTCGAGATCGCTTCGCTCCACCAGTGCCTCCACCGTCGAGTGGACTATTTGAGCCGCCTGCTGGTTAGCTGATGTAATCAGGAAATCGACAATAAGGCCATTCTCATCACGAACGGCGCGTTCGGACACGATGCCGCTTGCCGAAGCGTCCAGCACCTTGTTCAGAAAATTAGCCTGCCGCCGGTTTTCTGTGGAATGCCGTTCCACCTCCAGCGCAATTCGTTTCTGCTCCGTAATATCGATGCCCGTCATCACAACGCCATCGTGTAATTTGGTAATGGCAAATTTGTACCAGATGGGCTGCGGTTCGGGATAAAACTGCTCGTTTTCAACCGGTTCTCCCGACTCGATTACCCCGCAAAACTGGTTGAACTGGCCCGACTGGCGGGCGGTTGGATTGATCTCCAGCAGTGTTTTGCCGGTTGGGTCGATGCCTGATAAGTTCATGGCCTCATGTCGTCCCCGCTCGTTGACATGCACCAACCGAAAGTCCTGAATCAGTCCCCCATCGTCGCGGATGGCTTCATAAACGAATTTGGTATTTGACGACGCGTTCAGAACACCATTCAGCAGTGTTTCCTGACGTTCGCAGATCAGGGCAGCCTGTTTGCTGGCGGTAATAACGCGGCTGATGCTGAGCACCCCGTCGCCTGCTTTGGCACGGGTAGTGGACAACCACTCGCTCATGGTTTCGTTAAAGTCTTCAACTACAGACGGTACTCCCGTTTCTACTACGGCCTTAAACTGGGCAAAAGCCTGATTGGCACTTTCGCTGTCATGCTGGTTATTGTCCCGCACCCGTGTACCGATCGCCACCTCGTCCTGGTTCTGTACCGTTTTGCCGGCAACTGGATTGGCGTAGTCGATCACAAAATCGATAACCTGCTGGTTTCTGGTGTCGCGTACCGTACTAAAATAAACGACGCCATCGGGCAGGGAATCAAAAAGATGAGGAAAGGCAAGTTGAGCTGGTTGACGCGTAAGCATGTAGATGGTAACCTAGGCCGGTAATTGGTCCGGGCAGAACCGCCGGGCAAGTTACTTATTTCTCTCTTACACGGGTCCGGCCGTCGAATCTTTTAGGTTATGACGCCGGAAACCAGGGGGCGAGTTGCTAAAGCAGGAACGCGATAAGCACTTATGGTAAACGGCTCATGCGCCCGCCAATGCAGCGAGATACATGAACCGTTTTCAGAGGGTAGTAGATACTGGTAACAGCGGGTAATCACCCGATTGTTGGCCTGGCCACTTTCAGCCCGATCCAGGTAATGATTTGTTTAACCGAAAGAAACCAGCCAGAACGCGTAGCCATCTTTTTATCGCTGCCGGCATGACACCTGGCCAGCACCTCATCGCGTTTGCCATAATAAACGATTGAGTCATTGATAGTATCGACTATGGACACGATGTCGTCTGGCTTGCAGTGGGGACTGTTCAGCAGAGTGAGGGCCGACGAGCGAGCCTCCTCCAACGTTTCAGCATAGACAAACATGGGTGCCGTGCTGCTATAATGAGCGACTAAGTGCGTGTTCATGGTAAAGTCTATCTGTTTAGGTGTTTGGTAGTAAAGAAACAATGTCCTCTTTTTGTTTAGTAGTTTGAGTCAGTAGACTAAACATCATTAACTAAAATCTATTAGTAAGACTATGAATCCTACATTTGGTCACAGGTCGTAGGCGACATTTCTTGGGGCGAACCTCCCATTTCTTAAAAATGTTGTCTTAACAGGCAACCAGTCCAACGCCATTTCTTTTCTTAGATGCTTTACCCTGCTACGTTAGAATCCAAATTAGGTTTCGATAAAATTCGCGAACTCATTAAACAGGCCTGCATCAGCTCCCTGGGACAGGACTACGTTGACCGGATTCGTTTTTCTGATAATCATGCCCTGATTGATAAGCTGCTGCGCCAGACCTACGAGTTTAAGCAGATCGTTCAGTACGAAACCGACTTTCCGCAGTCGAACTACATCGACGTTCGGGAGCAACTGGGCCGCGCCCGCGTAGAAGGCTTAGCCCTGTCCGAAGCTGAGTTTTTCGACCTGAAACTGGCCCTCAAAACCATACAGGACTGCCTGCGCTTCCTCGAAAAACGCGATGATGACACTACGTTCCCTTTCCTCAGCGAGCTGGCCGGTCCGGTAAGCGTCGATAAAAACGTAGTCGCTTCGCTCGACCGCATCATTGATGACCGGGGGCTGGTTCGTGATTCGGCTTCACCCGAGTTGGCATCCATCCGTCGGCGCATCATCGGCGAGCAGGCTAATCTGCGCAAACGGCTCGATACCATCGTCCGGCAAGCCCGGCAGAACGGCTGGATTCCTGACGACCTAAATTTAACGGTTCGCGGAGGTCGGCTCGTGATCCCGATTGCCGCTGAGCATAAGCGTAAAATCAAGGGTTTCGTGCACGACGAGTCGCAGACGGGCCAAACGGTGTTTCTGGAACCGGCCGAGGTGTTTGACGCAAACAACGAAGTACGCGAGCTCGAATACGCCGAACGGCGCGAAATCTACCGCATCCTGCTCGCTCTCACTGATCAGATCCGCCCCCACCTCGAGGGACTTAAACGAGCGGTTGGGTTTCTGGGGCAGATCGACTTTATCCGGGCGAAGGCCAAACTGGCCGTTCAGTTGGACGCCGGTATGCCCATGTTCCAAAACCGGCCGGTAATTAACTGGACCAAGGCCCGTCACCCGCTGCTGCATCTGTCGTTCACGAGGCACCAGACGTCGGGCGAGGTCAAGAAGGTGGTGCCGCTGAGTATCGAACTTAATGACCAACAGCGAATTCTGATTATTTCCGGTCCTAACGCGGGGGGCAAATCGGTAGCGCTGAAAACCATTGGCCTAATTCAGTACATGCTGCAATGCGGCCTGCTGGTGCCCCTGGCTGAGCACTCCGACGTGGGTGTGTTTCAGAATCTGTTCATTGACATTGGCGACGAGCAGTCCCTCGAAAATGATCTCAGTACGTATTCTTCACACCTGACGGCCATGAAGCAGTTCCTGATTGGAGCGCACAAGCGGACGTTGTTCCTAATCGACGAATTCGGAACTGGCACCGAGCCGGGACTGGGCGGGGCCGTAGCGGAGTCGATTCTGGAAGACCTCAACCAATCGGGGGCTTATGGCGTAATCAACACGCACTATACCAACCTGAAGGTGTTTGCCGACAAAACGCCGGGCCTTGTCAATGGGGCTATGCGCTTCGATGGTGAGCATCTGGAGCCTCTGTATCAACTCGAAATTGGGCGACCAGGCTCATCATTTGCGTTCGAAATAGCCCAAAAAATAGGTCTTCCAAAGGGTGTGATCGACCGGGCCAAGGAAAAACTGGGTAACCAGCAGGTAAACTTTGAGAAGCTTCTGAAAGAGCTGGACATCGAAAAGCGCGTATTCTCGGAGAAGAACCTCGAAATCAGCATCAATCAGCGTAAGGTGGCTCAGCAACTCGCCGAGTATACCGCCCTGAAAACCAAACTGGACAACGAGCAGAAGCAACTCCTCAACGACGCCAAGCAGAAGGCCAAAGCCCTGGTGCAGGAAGCTAATCAGCGTATTGAAAGCACCATTCGCGAGATCAAGGAAAACAAAGCCGAACGCGACCCAACCCGGCAGGTGCGGCAGGAACTGGAGCGGTTCGAACAGAAAGAACTGAAGCCCGAAGTTATTGCTCCGCTCGAAAAGCCTAAATCGGCTGAGCCTGAGTTTGAAGCCGATGGTGGAACTATCGGTGTGGGCAGCTACGTGCGTATCATT